>JAIWNU010000047.1 GCA_020216655.1 Treponema sp.
TTCTCCCTTGCGCACCTGGAATGAAATGCCGTCCACTGCCCGGATAAGCCCCTTGTGGGAAGAGAAGGGCCCGCCGCCGGTGGGAAAATGGAGTTTTAAGTTTTGTACATCCAGTAAATATTCAGTATTCATGGTTAACGAGCCTCCTGGGAGTAGAGCCAGCACGATGCTGCACAGCCGTCGTCAAAGGTTTTGGAAGCGGGATACTTTTGCTTACAGATATCCATGGCCTTTTCGCAGCGGGGATAGAAGGGGCAGCAGTCGGGAAGGTCTATCACGTTCGGCGGCTGGCCCTGAATGGACTGGAGCCGCTCGTTGGTAAATTTATCGAGCCGGGGCACCGATTTAATGAGGCCCTGGGTATAGGGGTGCCGTGGATTGGCAAATATTTCATCCACCGGGCCCCGTTCTACAATACGGCCCGCATACATAACGCAAACCGTATCACAGAGCCCAGCCACGACCCCAAGAGAATGGGTAATCATAATAACCGCAGTCCCAAGCCGGGCCGTAAGGTCCCGGATCAGGTCCAGGATCTGGGCCTGAATGGTTACGTCCAGTGCGCTCGTGGGTTCATCGGCTATAAGGATGTCGGGGTTACAGGAAAGCGCCATGGCAATCATAACCCGCTGGCGCATACCGCCAGAAAACTGGTGGGGATAGTTATCGATGCGCTTTTCTGCCGCGGGTATGCCCGCCATTTTAAGCATTTCTATTGCCTTGTCCCGGGCCGCAGCTTTGGAAAGCCCCTGGTGCAGCACCAGAGTCTCCACCATTTGGGTGGAGATTTTAAGGAACGGGTTAAGGCTGGTCATGGGATCCTGGAAAATCATGGAAATCTTGTTACCGCGGATATCCCGGATCTGACTCGGAGTCATTTTTAGGAGATCCTGGCCCCGGTACAGCACCTCGCCGCCTGCAATACGCCCCGGAGGAAAGGGCACGAGGTTCATAATAGAAAGGTTCGTCACGCTTTTGCCGGAACCGGACTCGCCGACCAGGCCTAAGGTTTCTCCCTGGCGGAGATCGAAGGAGACACCGTCTACCGCTTTCACGATACCTTCATCAACATGAAAATATGTCTTCAGGTCCTTAACTTGCAAAATTACTTCATCGGTCATTGCTCATACTCCTCGGGACCCTAGGTCCGGTTCTTACTCTGGGGATCAAGAGCGTCCCGCAGGCCGTCTCCCAGAAAATTCATCGCGAAAAGAAAAATGGTCATGGAAATCGCGGGAAAGAGGAGCCGCCAGGGGTAGAGTTCCATGCCCTTAACGCCGTCGGCCACCAGGGTACCCCAGGAAGCGCCGGGGGCGGAAACACCGAGCCCCAGGAAGGACAGGAAGGACTCATTCATGATAAAACTCGGCATTTGCAGGGTCGCAAAGATGATGATGACCCCCAGGGAGTTCGGCAAAAGATGCCTGAATATGATCCGGCCCTGGCTTGCACCCATTGACCGGGCGGCTTCCACAAACTCTGAGTTTTTAAGGCTGATAATCTGGCCCCGGACAACCCGGGCTATGGTAAGCCAGGAAACCATGGCGATGGCAATAAAGAGGATGAAAATTGAGTTGCTGCCCGAGGGAACCATGGACATAAGGATGATAACGATGAGCATGTAGGGCAGTCCGTAGAGCACATCAACAAACCGCATAAGGAGGTTATCCACCCAGCCGCCGAGGAAGCCCGCAATAGCCCCGATGACAATACCGATCAGCACCGCCGTAAGGGTACCAACCACGCCGATACCGATTGAGATTTGTCCGCCGTAAATGATACGGGCCAGCATATCCCGCCCCAAATAGTCGGTTCCCAGGATATAGACCTTTCTGTACGAAGGATCATGCTGGATTTCGTCTTTAATCTTTGCGAGCTCTGCCTGCTGGGATTCAAGCTCGGTTTTAAGATCCGCCCTGTCCTGGGTTTTTAAAACCTCGGTAAGCCGGGCAATACGCTTTTCCACCTTTTCTACCGCCAGTTCCCCTGCGGTCTTAAACGATGGGGGCAGGTTGATATGCATAAGGTTCTGCTCGTTGGGGCTGTAGATCGGCAGTATGGGTGCAACAAGAGATACGACAATATAGAAAATAACTACATACAAACCGATGAGGGCCATTCTATTTTTTCGCAGCCGTTTCCACGCATCGGCCCATAGGGATACGGGTTTTACCTGCTGGTTAAATTCATTCACCAGATTTTTTGTATCTGCCATGAAGTACTCCTATTTGTACGCGATTCGGGGATCGAGCAATCCGTATACGATATCTACCACAAAATTCATGGCTACAAGGATTGCAGAATACACAATGATATCCCCCATAATCAGGGTATAGTCCCGGTTTAATGCGGACTGAACGAAAATCTGACCCACACCGGGGACAAGGAATACGGTTTCTACAACCACAGAACCGGTAATAATACCAGAAAAAGCGGGTCCCAAATAGGAAACCACCGGGAGGAGGGCTCCCTTAAGTACGTGTTTCAGAATAACCACCGATTCCTTAAGCCCCTTAGCCCGGGCGGTTCGGATATAGTCTGAACGGAGGACTTCCAGAATGGAACCCCGGGAAAGCCGGGCGATATAGGCAAAATAGGGGAATGCCAGGGTAATCATAGGAAGAATCAGGGTCTTCCAGCCGGCCCGGCTATTTATCCAGCCGGAAGTAGGCAGCCAGCTGAGCTTCATGGCAAAGACGAGCTGCAAAACAGGACCGATTACAAAGAGGGGCACCGAAATTCCGATTACCGCGATAGACATAGATAGATAATCGGGCCACTTATTCTGCCTGAGGGCGCTTGTAATTCCCGCCAGTGTACCAAGTAAAAAGGCCAAAGCAAGGGCAAAACTGCCAAGTATTATTGAAGTAGGCATGGTTGCGCCGATAAGCTCATTGACCGTCTGGTCTGAATACCGGTACGAAGGACCTAAATCACCCCTCAGAATATCCGCCAGATAGCGGCCATACTGCTTATGCAGGGGCTCATCCATATGGTATTTTTTAAGGATATTTTGCAGAACCGCTTCAGGGATTTTCTTCTCAGAGGAGAAGGGACCTCCCGGCGCAAAGCGGATAAGAAAGAAACTGAGCGTAACGATAACAAACATCGTCGGAATAATGCTCAGCAAGCGACGAATGATGAACCTTGCCATCATTTCCTCCAACACAAAAATATTTGACGAACTCGCCAAATAGATAGATTCACCTGAGTAAGTAAACATATCTATTTGGGGAGTTCACATCATGTTAAAGCAGAAAGGCGCCCCGAAGAGCGCCCTTCCAGATGAGAGTCTCATCCTCTTTCCTGAACCGCGGTACAGGATAGAGGATTTTATACCTTATTTTTTCTTAGAGATGAACTTCCAGTGATGGATTCCCAGCGGGTTGCCGTACCAACCGTTCCATTTGCTAAGATCGATCATATCAAGATCGACATACCAATAGAGGGGCAGCATACCCTGGTCTTCGGCGAAGATCTTTTCAGCATCCATGAGTACCTGGTTCCGCTCGGGGCTGTCGGGCATGGTCGCAGCTTTCTTAACCAGTTCATCAAACTTGGGATTGGAATACTGACCGTCGTTGTTGCCGCCGCCGGTAATAAAGAGTTCCAGGAAGTTGGAGGGATCCATATAGTCACCGACCCAGCCATGGCGGGCAATGTCAAAGTCGTGGCTGTTGGACCGGGTATCCAGGAAGGTCTTCCATTCTTCGTTCTTAAGCTGAACCGTAATACCCAGGTTGTTCTTCCACTGTTCCTGGATAAACTCGGCGATCTTCTTGTGACCTTCGCTGGTATTGTACTTAATGGTTACAACCGGGAAACCCTTACCGTTGGGATAACCAGCCTGAGCGAGGAGTTCCTTAGCCTTGGCTACATCGTAACCAATACCGGGCTGGGGAGTGAAACCAGGCATGGGCGGAGTAAAGGCATCGGTGGGAATCTGGCCAGCCTTGGTAACCTTTTCTACCAGGGCTTTTTTATCGATCGCAGCGGCCAGAGCCTTGCGTACCAGCGGATTGTCGTAGGGCTTGCGCTTGTTGTTAAAGCAGTAGTAGTAGGTGGCAAGCTGGGGATTGACCTGGTAATCGGGCCGGAGTTTCACTTCATCGATAATGTCGGTGGGAACCGCGGTATCCCAGTCAATTTCTCCCTTCAGGAACATATTGTAGGATGTTTTTTCATCGGTAACCGCAAGAATCTTAATGGAATTGAGTTTTACATTCTTTGCATCCCAGTATTTGGGGTTCTTTACCACAAAAATGTATTCCTGGGGTTTCCATTCCTTAAGGGTATAGGGACCGTTGCCAACAAAGTTGCCCGGTTTTACCCACTGGTCACCGAATTTTTCGATGACATGCTGGGGAAGAGGAGCAAAAGCGTAGTGGGCGGTCATATCAACAAAGTAAGCAGCGGGACCGACCAGTTCAACCTGGAGGGTGTAATCATCAAGAGCCTTTACACCGACTGTGGAAGGATCGGTGGTTTTACCTTCATTATAATCAGCAGCACCCTTAACGACCATGCCGATCATATAAGCATATTCAGCAGCGGTTTCGGGCTTGAGGGTCCGGAGCCAGCCATACACAAAGTCCTTGGCGGTAACCGGAGTACCGTCGGACCAGGTGCTCTTGCGGAGCTTAAAGGTAACGATTTTGCCGTCCGGGCTTGTGGTCCAGGACTCGGCGATTCCAGGAATAGCCTTGGATGTTTTGGGATCGTTAATGGTGAGCCCCTCGAACAGAGCCATATAGATCCGGTGCTCAGGAACCCCCTGAATCAGGGACGGATCCAGAGTCTGGGGTTCTGCAGCATTGTTCACGATGAATTCAGCCTTATCTGCGGTCAGCTCCTTTTGTGCGCAGGAGAGAACGAACAGAGAGGCGAATCCAACCACGAGAGCGGCTAAAAGTACACTCTTTTTCATGTTGACTTCCTCCTTGGTCTGGTTTGTCAAGTACAGACTCCTTTTTTATACATCGCAAAACCAGTTTAAGCAACAGTTTTGTGCATACTTTCTGTAAAAACATGCAATATTCTGAATATAGATGACAATTTTGTAAAAACCGTCGCAATTGACAGCTCCTTTGTCATAATTGTATACTGGTTGCCTATGAAACCAATTAGTGCGGTCTATCGCGACAGAATCATGCAGATGATGGGCAAGGCCCGTCTTGATACGGTTGTTACCGAACAGAATGTGTACCAACAGGCAAATAAACAAGTTCTTCCATATATTGATGGAATTCTCCAGGAGCTTATTTTGCCCGGATCCGGAGTGGATGGGGCCGAAAACCTGCGAGAATTGTTAAAAAAGGCAAAAGAAGGCCATTCGTGCCTCCTCTTGGTGGAGCATTACAGCAATTTTGACCTCCCGGCCTTAAGCTACCTGCTCAGAAAAGAGCTTCCCAACGGCGAGCCCAACGGGCAAGAAATCGCAGATTCGATCGTGGCTATCGCAGGGCTTAAACTCAACGAAGCAAATCCGGTCGTTACCGCCTTTACCGAAGCCTATACCCGGATTGTTATCTATCCGAGCAGGTCTCTCCAGGGGCTGGATCCGGAAAAGGACCGGGCGGAGATTATTCGCAGCAATGCTATAAACCGGGCGGCCATGAAGGCCCTGAACGAAGTAAAAGTTTCAGGCAAGCTCATACTGGTTTTCCCCGCGGGGACCCGCTTCCGCCCCTGGGATCCTGAAAGCAAACGGGGTGTACGGGAAATAGACTCCTATATTAAATCCTTTGACTACTTCTGTCCTATCGCAATCAACGGCAATGTACTCCTTATCCAAAAGGGCGACATGGCGGAAGATATGGTGAACCCCGATGTGATCCGCATTACCGCCGGGCCTGTGACAAGCTGCGCCGAATTCCGCGAAAAGGCCCGGGCCGCCGCAGAGGCCGCCGGGGTAGAGGACAAGAAGCAGGCGACGGTAGATGCGATTATGGCCCTTTTGGAAGAAATGCACCAGGAAGCCGAAGCCCGGCGGCCCAAGCCGCATGAGGCACCTCAGCAGGGAGCTTAGGCTGCGGTGCCGCAGCAGGGAGCTTAGGCTTACTCAGCGGCCCCGGCGCTTCCAGCGGATATAGACCTGGCGGCCCGGGCCGTTTTCCTGGGCCCGCTCTTCTATTTCGAACTGGGGAATGGCCCGGAAGAGGTCCCCCAGCTTTTTAAAGCCGTAGTTCCGGGGATCAAATTCACTGGACCGGTTGGTAATATTCTGGCCCACCGAACCGAGGTAGGCCCAGCCGGATTCGTCCGCCAGGTCATCCACCGCATTCCGTAAAAGCGACAGGAGCCGCCGGTCCACCTTAAAGTCCTTTTGGCTCCTGGTTGCGGTCTTTACCTCATCTTCTTCCGATTCTTCCTGCTGTTCCTTGAGTATTTCTGTATAAATAAACTTGTCGCAGGCTGCCACAAAAGCCTTGGGGGTCTTTTTCTCCCCAAATCCGTACACAGTCCGGCCGCTTTCGCGGATCCGGGCCGCGAGGCGGGTAAAGTCCGAATCGCTCGAGACGATGCAAAAGCCGTCGAGCCGTTCTGTATACAAAAGGTCCATGGCATCGATAATCATGGCGCTGTCGGTGGCATTTTTGCCCGTTGTATAGGAAAACTGCTGGATCGGCTGAATGGCGTATTCTAAAAGCCGGTCCTTCCAGGACCTTAAGTTAGTACTGGTCCAGTCGCCGTAAATGCGTTTTACGCTGGCCACTCCGTACTTCGCAACTTCGTTTAAGAGCCCGTCGATAATTGCAGGCTGGGTATTGTCCGCATCAATAAGAACCGCCAGTTTTGGTTGGTTTATAACCGGCGGGGATGCAGAAAAGGGGAGCAATGGCATATATAGGTACCTCTCAATCACTAAAAATAGATCGTTTAAGCCGCCTGAGGAGGCTGATTTTTCCTACGGCCAGGGTAAACACCTCGCCTTCGGGATACTGTTCTGCCCTAAGCATAAGCTCGGCTCCAGATTTTTCAAGGGCCAGGGGACGGACAATAGCCCGGTTGGCCTCTCCCTTGGGGCCCCGCCAGTAAAGCTCCACAAGCGCCCCCTGGGACAGGGCCTGTTCGGCGAGCCTGACCTTGCCGACATAATCGAGGCCCCGGGCTTCGAGTTTTTCGTAGCGCACCGCCGCCGCGACGAGCTGGGTTTCATCAAGAATGAGCCTCCGGTCAATGCGGGCCGCAAGTTCATCCCTTTGTTCTCTGGTAAACTGCTTTTGTTCGAGTTTTGCATGCAGATCCGCAAGCAGCTTCTGGGCCGCTTCTCCGTCCGTATCTGCAGAAGCTTGGGACGGTATGGCTTGAGTCTGGATAATGGAGCCCGCATTAAAAGGCCCTGTGTGCCGAGCGGAACTTTTTCCAAAGTATGAAAACCGTCCTGGCTGCTGATGGACAGTGCTAGAGGCGGACCGCATGCCTTCCCCGCTGCGTCCAGGGCTTTCCGGGTAGTTTTCCCGAGCGGCTAATCGGGAAGTTTCTGGCCGGGCAAGAGTATCGAGCCCCGCCTTTTCCAGCACTTCTAAAAGCTGATTTTCGTCGGTCATCCTGAGGAGGTAGACCCCTGGAGCCAGTTCCCGGTCTATAAAACCGGCGACCAGATCCAATTCGGCAATATACCGCCGTTCTGGAGCTAAGGTTAGGACCAAACCTTTATAGAGTGCCGCCGATTCATAGCGGCGGGCCCACTCTTCCAGGGACCATGCGATACTTTGAACGACCGGTTTCTGAGCCAATTGTTCAAGCAGACGGAGAATCTCATCTACCTTAAAGCCCCTATCTAAAGCCCTGACTAGGCCTTCTTGAGACAGCTCAAGTTTAAGCGTTTGGCCCTGTTCTTCTGGCCGGCAAAACTGGATAAGCTGGCATAATTTTGTCATGGGGATTTCTGGATATACAATGACGGAAAAACTTGCATCACATACAATACTGGGCTGCTGTGTTTGATTGGCACAGGCACAGGATGCGCTGGTTCTGACAAAGCCCTTTTCCTGGGGAGCAACGAGGAAAGCCTTTTCCATGGCCCTGAGGAGGGCTTTAAAAAAGGTGAGGGGGTCCACACCAGCATAATGATGAGCGGGCCCCGCATGAACAGAAGCACCCCGTTCTCCGAAACGGCGGCGCAGGGTACGCTGCTCCTCCAGGAGCCAAAAGCGCCTGAGGAGCCCTTCGCTGTACAACACAGCCTGCTGCATGCTATCAAGAAGACCCTGTACAAGCCGAGCCCAGTTTTGCAAGCGTTCCCGGGACAGGCGGCGGCCAGAGTCGTCCAATTCCAATTCTACCGCAACGAGGGCTGCGGCTAAGTATTCGAGCATCTCGCAAGTTTCAAGGGATGCAAAAGCTTCCAGGCGGTCTTCATCAATATGATGATGTCCCTCTTCGATTCTGAGGAGTCCTATATATTCTAAGGCTTGAATCAGCTCGTAGGCCCGCTCATGCCCCCCGGCCTGAGCAAAGAGGGTATCCAGATCCTGCTGAGATCTTTTCTTTAATGTACCGTCGGATTTAAAAACTTCTTTGGTATGGTACAGCCAGCCTAGGATTGAGCCAAGGGCAAGCACCGGTGAAACAGGAGCTTCGGGCGGCGGACTTGTCAGGGGGGAGGCGGTAAATAAAATCGACAGATCACTAAATATCGGAGTGAGTACCGGCGCAAGCAAGGGATTCAGATTCAGCCGGGGCTGGCCTTCTTCCGTTGTTCTGAAAATGATGAGCCGTTCTTCCAAATTAAGGACAATGCCGTAGAGGTCCGCAAAACTATAGTCCCCTTCGAAAAAGAGGGCTAAATCCTGGAGCGTCCCCGACCCAAGAAGGCCTACGGCGGCAATGCAGCGCCGGTCCGTATCATCCAGAAGGCAGGCGATTCGTTTCTGAATCTCCTGACGGGAAAGAAAGGCCGCCAAATCATCGATAAGCCGCTGTTTGTTAAAGGGGGTTTTTATATCCCCCAAATAACTGCGGAGTATGTCGAAAAAGGGGGCCTCCGGCAGCTGCATAAGGGCGGCTTTCCAGGATTCGACCGGGGGAAACTGGGGCGATAAAGTCGTTGTCCATGGGGCATTATGCAAGCTCATCTTCGGTCCAGTGTTGAATGGTGTATTTATAGCCCTGTTCAGCGAGGAATTTTTGGCGGTTCGCAGCGAATTCTTCTTCTACGGTGAACCGGGACACCAGGGTATAAAAATAGGAGTTTCGGTTTTTTGGCCTCAGGATGCGGCCAAGCCGCTGGGCTTCTTCCTGCCGGGAACCGAAAGACCCGGAAACCTGTATTGCCATAGAAGCATCGGGAAGGTCGATGGCAAAATTGGCTACCTTGGAAACTACAATAAGCCGGAGCTCCCCCTGTTTGAACCGGCGGTAAATGGCTTCCCGTTCTGCATGGGGGGTTTGTCCGGTAATAAGGGGCGCTTTAAGTGCCCGGGCCAGCTCAGATAGCTGGGAAAGGTATTGGCCGATTACCAAGATCCGGTCGTCGCGGTGGTTTTCGATAAGCTGCTCTACTACGGGAATTTTAAGGGGATTCTCGCTGGCGATCCGGTATTTGGACCGCTGGTTCGCCACCGCATAGGGTATTTTTAAGTTCTCTGGCAGATCCAAGCGGATTTCGGTGCAGAGGGCTTCCGCAATCCAGCCCTTGGTTTCAAGGTCTTTCCAGGGTACATCGTAGCGTTTGGGGCCGACGAGACTAAAAACCGCATCTTCCGCCCCATCTTCCCGCACCAGTGTGGCGGTTAGTCCCAGGCGCCGCACAGCCTGCAGCTCCGCGGTAACCCGGAATACCGGAGCGGGCAGCATGTGGACTTCGTCGTAAATGATAAGCCCCCAGGCCCGTTTTCGGAACAGTTTAAAGTGGGGGAAATCCGCATCCTTGTTGGGCCGCCAGGTAAGGATTTGATAGGTAGCCACCGTCACCGGGGCCACGGATTTTTCATCCCCCGTATATTCGGCGATCTGTTCAGGCACAAGACTTGTTTTGTCTAAGAGTTCATCAATC
>JAIWNU010000048.1 GCA_020216655.1 Treponema sp.
CATTGATGGACCGCCGCCACGTTGGTGGTCAAAATGAGGGTGTTTGTTTGAAGCATAGTCATGACGGTCATGCCCACCACGGTTTTTCCAGAACCGCAGGGGAGCACCACCACGCCAAAGCCGGAGCCAGGGCTGCCGTCGCCGACCACTGAGCGGGCGGCCTCTACCTGGTAATCCCGGGGTGCGAAGGGTTTTCCGGCCCCGGTATGGGTCCGGAAGGCGATTTCTAACGGTTCCCCCGCGGCAAGTGGGGCCATATCCTGGACAGGCCAGCCTAGTTTAATAAGCTCCCGCTTTACGGTCCCCCGGTCCACGAGTTTGAGCCGGAACGCCTCCCCTGCGGGAGATAAGTATTTTGCAAGGCTTTTGGCGGATCTAAGCTCAGCGCGGATTGCTTCGGATTCGCAGACGAGCAGCAGGGTGTCCGGAAGGCTGGCAGGTGCTGCAGCATCGAGCGGCGCAGATTTAACCGCGATTGTTTCAGGCGCTATTGTTTCGGGCGCGCTTGTTTCGGGCGCGGCTGCGCTGGCCCCGGCGGAATCAGAAATATCTGCTACCAGTTTGATTTTGCCGTAGCGGGCCATGGTGTCCGCAAATCCGTCGAGTATGGACTGGGGGACCGGATACCGGGAATATGTTTCCAGCACCTGCTTGATATGTTCAGGGGTTAGGCCCGCGCTTGCGGCGTTCCACAGCGAAAGGGGCGTTATTTGATAGGTATGGATATGTTCAGGGGACTTTTCGAGTTCCGCAAAGGGCATAATGGCCGAACGGGCTGCTTCGGCCCCTTCGGCGTGAACATCCATGAGAAGAGTTCGATCACTCTGAACAATGAGCGGGTTCGCAGGGTTCGCCATATCCGGCCTATTGTACCGGAAGCGCCCCTGCTTAGCAATGCACAGAGCAGTTTTTAGGCTGCAGCTTATTCTATGGAGAAATTAAAGCCCGTAAGAAAGGTTACCGCTGGTCTAAAGTTATAATTTGGTATCTGAAAGGCAATATCAAAGGGAATATAGATTCCGTTGGTAACAAAGGTGTATCCCACCGCGATTACCACACCGAGGCCTCCCAGATTAACCAGGGGGCCCGCGCCAAACTCAAGGCCGCTGTGGTGCCGATACCCCATACAGAGGGCTGCGCCGGGCAAGAAAATGGACTGTTCTATTCCCATGGCGGTGAGCAGCACCTGCAGCGCGAAGTGGTCCGAGCTTTGTCCGAGGAGATAGCGCCATTCAAAGTTAAAACCGAAAACAGAAAAATAGGGATAATAGGGGCCGCCCATAAACATGCTTTCGATTTTTTGGGAAAATTCTGCCTGATCCTGATACACGGCGCCGAATCCAATCCGAGGCCCGAAGACGAGGTACGAAGTCACCGGTTTGGTTTGGGGACCAAACCGCCCCTCCGAAGGTTCGGCGTCTTGGGCAAATACAATACCGCCAAGAGTAAGCACCACCACTAATAAGGCAAGCATTTTTTTAATATTCATAAACACCTCCGCTTTAATTATATCAATTTCGCTGGAAATCATCATACTCATCTACTATAAATTGATAAGAGACTATGAAAGAAGCTCTCCGAATTTCAATAATATACATTTTCGTCGCATCTCTCTGGATCTTTTTTTCGGATGCTGCACTGGCGATGCTGAATCTGGATGTGGAGACCCTTGTCCGTTTATCCCAATTTAAAGGGTTTGCCTATGTGCTCGTTACGGGGCTCATGCTGTTTTTTCTTGTTAGAAAAGAGGTAAACCAAAAAAATGAGGTGATTGGAGAGCTTAAGCAAACGATTGATTTAAAAGACTCGGTCATGCGGGAATTGCATCACCGAATAAAAAACAATCTGCAGAATGTGATTAGTATCATCAATCTAGAAACCGGAGAACAGGGATTAACTGAAATAGCCAAGGATCGTATTCTCGATAAGCTCTACGCCCTCAGCGCAATTCATGACCTTGTGTATACCTTCGCTAATTATCGTCAGATACCCTTACAGCCAGTACTCGAACACTTTTTTTCTTATCGACATATTCCTGTTGCTAAAGAAAACCTGGACATTCAGGATACGGTACAATATACGTTGGAAGAAATTGTTCCGCTTCTTTTAGGAATTAATGAACTATTCGAGGAGCTTTCATCCCAATTGGGACACTACCAGTTTTGGATTTCATCACAAGAAAAAGAGAAGATTGATATAACCATTCAAAGCGCTAATCTTTTCAAATTAAACATCGACAGGCCTTCTATCTTGTTATATTTAACCGGAAGCAGGGCAACCGTTTCATCCACAGCGGATGAAAACTCGGTTACCCTGAGGTTTATATTCTCGTAAAGAAATCACCATTTGTTGTAATGCACCACCTGGGCCAGGTCTTTCCGTTCACGAATGGCAGTTTCGGACTTCATTTGCCATGGTTCAAGACCTTCCGGGGAACCGGGCTTTCCGACCACAAGAAGAGTTACCACATCGTATTCCTTGGGGATCCCTAAGACAGTTCTGACCTTTTTGGGGTTAAAGCCCGCGATAGGATGGGCGATGAGCCCCACATGGGTTGCCTGGATCATCATGTTCATGGCGCAGAGTCCAAGGTCAAAGTGAGCATAGTCGCGGCCCTCGTCCAGCCGGCAATCGTCGCAGGCCCGCGCCGCCAGGGCTATAATAAGGGGCGCTTTTTTTGCCCAGCTATTACCTTCCGCCAGTGCTTCGTGAAGCGGAAGCAGGGCTTCGCCCTGAACTGGGACCAGGTGCCAGGGCTGGTTGTTGTAACAGGAAGGTGCTAAGGTACCGGCAATCAGGATTTCCTGCACCGCCTGCTCATCGAGAGGTTCTGGACTCAGGGCCCGCCGGGCTCGCCGCTGTTCTATAGCCGAAAGTATCATACTGGGACTCCTTACACCCTTGTAAATCACTACAAATATACCTATTATTGTCATAATCAGCAAATACATCTAAGGGCGGTTCATCTCAAAATAAACTATTCAAGGAGCTATATATGAAAATCGGATTACAGCAAAAATTATACCTTATGCTGCTGCTTCCGCTCATTCTTATTCTTATTGTAATTGCAGGTATAGCATCGGTAACCACAAGCAAAAGCACCAATGGACTCATAGAATCATCTGCCCGCAGCATGGCAAAAAATACGGCCCATACCATCGATATTATTTTTGATAACTATAAAATGCGATCCCAGCAGCTTGCCCGGGAAAGCAGGATTTCTTCCATGGTGTGGGAATGGGCAAAAGAAGCATTTCAGGAAGAGAAAACCTATGACACCAATCTTGAATCTACCTTATTGATCGAACCTTCGGGAAAAACCATGACCTTAGAGGGCCAGCAAGCCCAGGTAAATGACAGCGATTATTACCAGGACATTTTTTATTTAAATAAAGCGGTAACGATAAGCAATGCAATTATTTCCAAAACAAGCGGAAATCCGGTGATCGTAGTTGCAGCAGCCATCAAGGACCGTGGCAGGGACAAAGCAAATGGCGCGGTGGGCCTCGTGTTAAGCCTGCAAAGTTTAGCCCGCTATTTTTCAAGCGAAACAGGGTTAAATGGAATTGCAATGCTGGTGGACAACAAAGGAACGGTGGTCTATCACCCAGACTCCCAAATTCGGATGAAGCTCAACCTGCTTAAAGCCGATGAAGCAGGCTACCGAGGGCTCCAGACGCTCGCCCAAACAATGCTGGAAGGGAAAGAAGGTTCTGGCACTTATAAGGGGCCCGACAGCAATCAATACCATGCGTTCTGGGCTCCCCTCTCTGCAGTGCAGGACTGGAGTTATCTCGTAGCCATTCCAGAAGCTGACTTTATCCGCCCCGTACAGGCTACCATTCTCGTGGTTGTTCTTTCGTTTATCGGCCTTGCCCTTATTATTGCCCTCCTAATTTATTTTATCGGCCATATCATCAGCAAACCCGTTCGGGAAACCAGAAACGCTATCGAAGATTTAGCCCGGGGCGAAGGGGACCTGACCCGCCGGCTCACCATCATCACCAACGATGAACTGGGCGAAATGGGAAACAATCTAAACCAGTTCCTGGACCTTATTCACAGTATTGTCGGTTCGGTACGGAACATTGTAGACCAGATGCGCCTCCTGGGAGATGAATTGCAGGCCAACACGACCGAAGCGGCGAGTTCTGCTAAACAAATTTCCGGCAATACGGAGGATATTAAGGACCGGCTCGTGAGCCAATCTGCGGGAGTCAGCGAAACCCTAGCCACGGTGGAACAGATTAACCGGAACATCAAATCATTCCTACAGATGATCGAAACCCAGGCGACAAACCTGACCGAGGCTTCCAGCGCCATAGAAGAGATGGTGGCCAACATCAATGCGGTAGCCCAGACGGCAATTCGAAATTACGAAAATATTATGACCCTGGGCAAAGATTCCGATGCGGGCAAGGAACTCCTTAACAATGTGGAAAGCCTTATCCAAAACATTGACCAGGCCAGCGAAGGAATGCTCGAGGCCAACACCATCATTGCCAATATCGCAAGCCAGACAAACCTGCTTTCCATGAACGCCGCCATAGAAGCAGCCCATGCGGGAGACGCCGGCAAGGGCTTTGCCGTGGTAGCCGAGGAAATCCGCAAGCTGGCAGAAAACGCCAACGAACAAAGCAAGACCATTACCCAGGTTTTGCATAATGTCAAATCCTTAATTGACGAGGCAGTAAGTTCGACCGCGGAGGCCCAAAAGAAATTCGACAACGTGTTTGAAGGCATTAGAAAGGTGGGCAACCAGGAAATTGAAATTAAAAACGCCATGGAAGAACAGCAGCAGGGCTCCCAGCAGGTACTGGTAGCCATGAAAGAACTGAATCAGATTACCGCGGAAATCCGCTCCGGCTCGGAAGAAATTCGCATCGGAAGCCAATCTATTTTAGATGAAATGAGCCGGGTCATGAAGGGGACCCAGGAAATTGAACAGGCATCTCAGGAAAATGCCCAGGGCTCGCTTGAAATTGTTCAGGCCATGGAGCATATCAGCAATTTGAGCACCTCTAACGCCCAATCCATTAAAGAACTTGAGTCCCTGGTGGTAAAATTTAAAATTTAGGACTTGCGCAAAATATATTCTTTGTGATAGCATCCCGCCAATTACAAACCGGGAGGGGAAGCAGGATGCACCGACACAACAAAACAGCGCTGCATAGCAATTATGCTTTGCCCCAGCGGGTCGGGAATTTCTTTCCGGCCCTTTTCATCGTTTTTTCTAGCCGCCCTGTCAGGGCGGCTTTTTTTTGCCCATTTACTATTAGCGTTACCGACTGGAACAGAAAAGAACCGGTTTAAGGGAGGAGCCCATGCTGCAAGGCAGACATCTGGTGGATCCGCAGGATCTGCAATTAACGGAATTGGAGGACCTTTTTTCGCTAGCCCAGCGTATCCAAAAGGACCCATTGCACTACCGGGATCTATGCCGGGGAAAAATTCTCGCGACCCTCTTTTTCGAGCCCAGCACGAGAACCCGGCTCAGTTTTGAAGCCGCCATGCTCAGGCTCGGAGGCTCCTGCCTCGGTTTCGCAGAACCTTCTTCCAGTTCAGTGGCCAAGGGAGAAAGCCTGGCGGACACGATCCGCACCGTTGCGGCCTACGCGGATATGATCGTCATGCGGAACCCCAAAGAAGGCGCAGCCCTCCTCGCTTCCCGCTATTCCTCGGTTCCGGTAGTCAATGCAGGCGACGGGGGCCATCATCACCCCACCCAGACCCTGACGGACCTGCTCACTATCCGTCAGCTCCGGGGTTCCACCGAAGGCTTAACCATAGGCTTCTGCGGGGACCTGCGCTTCGGGAGGACGGTCCATTCTCTGGCGGAAACTTTGGCCCGCTACCGCAACAATCGTATGGTGTTCATCTCCCCCCAGGAACTTAAAATCCCCGAGTACATTAAAAACGGAGCCCTCGCCCGGAATAACATAGAATACCGTGAAACTGACCGGCTCGAATCGGTCATGGGCGACCTGGATGTACTCTACATGACCCGGGTCCAGCGGGAACGGTTCTTTAACGAAGAGGACTACATCAGGCTCAAGGACTTTTACATCCTGGACAACGAAAAACTAAAAAACGCAAAAAAGGACCTCATCATCCTGCACCCCCTGCCGCGGGTCAACGAAATTGCCATGGAGGTCGACGCTGACCCCCGGGCAGCCTACTTTGCCCAAGCAAAATACGGCATGTATGTCCGTATGGCCCTGATCGCTTCCCTTATAGGAGACGCAGCATGCTAAACATAGCGAAAATAAAGAACGGTATCGTTATCGACCATATCAAAGCAGGCCAGGGACTGCGTATTTTTAACTGGCTCGGCCTCGGCAAGGCCCCTTACACGGTCGCCTTTGTGGTTAACGCCGAATCCCGCCGCATGGGACGGAAGGATATCATCAAAATTGATAACGAAATTACCATCGATTTCGCCGTCCTGGGGCTCATCGACCCCAACATTACGGTCAACGTCATAGAAAACGAGCAGATTACCGAAAAAATCCGCCTCAAGCTCCCCGAACGGGTGGAAAACATATTAATCTGTAAAAACCCGCGCTGCATTACCGCCACCGAGAAATACGCCCCCCACATTTTCCACCTGGTGGACCCTGCGCGCGGCCTTTATCGCTGCGAATACTGCGATGAACAGCGGAGTGCCGAGGACTTCCGGTAGGCCTTCATGAAACTAATTTTCCACCAGGTCCGGCTCGTGGACCACAGCATGGATAGACGGGGCAGCCTCGTAGTAGAGGATGGACACATCCGGGAAATTCATATTGATGAAGTTCCGGCGGATTTGGCAAAGGCAGGCGGGGCGGCAATCCATATTGACTGTTCAGGCACCGACTGGGTCCTCATGCCCGCCTTTGTGGACCTCCACGCCCATTTTCGCGACCCCGGTTTTCCCGAAAAGGAAAGTCTCGAATCCGCGAGCCTCGCCGCCGCATCAGGCGGCTTTGGGACCGTAGTCTGCATGGCAAACACAAAGCCCGTCATCGATAACTTAGACCTGGCCCGTAAGCTCCAGAGCCGGGCCGAGCGGCTTGGCCTTATTGACCTTTTCCCCGTCCTGGCCTTAAGCCGGAACATGGAAGGCCATGACACGGGCCACCTGGAAGCCCTCGATGCAAAAACGATAGGGGGCACGGTGCGGCTCCTTTCTGAAGACGGCAAAGATGTGGCGGATGATAGGGTCCTCCGCAAGGCCCTCCATGAGGCCCGCAGGCTTGGGCTTCCCGTGAGCTATCACTGCGACTGGGGCGGAAAAGAGGCGGAGGACGCCAAGAAGGCAGGATTGCCCCGATGCATCTGGAGCCGCCTGGAGGAAAACCTTGCCACCGAACGGGTCCTTGCCCTGGCAGCCGAAACGGGGGTTCACATCCATATTGCCCATGTATCGACCAAGGAAGCGGTAGAGCTCATTCGCAGGGCCCGCAAAGGGTCCGCAGCTCAGGGCTTCCGCCTTACCTGCGAAGCCACCCCCCACCATCTGGCCTGCACCGAGGAAATTGTGGACCAGTTAGGCCCTGAAAGCTATGGCCGGGTCAACCCGCCCCTCAGAACTGCGGCAGATATCGGCGCCCTTATTGAGGCGGTGCAGAGCGGAATCATCGATGCCATCGCCACCGACCATGCGCCCCATACCGAGGCGGACAAGGCCCAGGGGGCGCCGGGCTTTATCGGTCTTGAAACAGCCTTTGCAGCCTGCCATACGGCCCTTGTGGCAGAACGGCATCTATCGCTAAAAAAACTTTCGGCCCTCATGAGCCGCAACCCGAGCCGCATACTCAGGCTCGAAGACCGGGGTTTTCTTGCCCCCTGGGCCCGTGCGGATCTCGTGCTGGTAGATCCCAGCGCTGAGTGGACCGTGCAAAAAGAGGATTTCAAGTCCCGCAGCTCGAACAGCCCCTTTATCGGTCAAAGGCTGCAGGGCCGGGTACTCATGACCATACACAGGGGAAACATCGTGTACGACACCCTTACAAACTATCCAAGGAGAATAGGATGAAATATGCCATGGACGCCCTCTTTGAGGCGGTACGGGACCGGGGACCGGTCTGCGTAGGACTTGATACCGCCCCCGATTATATCCCGCCCCGGGAGATAAAACACGCCACATCCAAGGCCCGGGCTGTTTTAGATTTTAACCGGGCAATTATCGACGCAACACAGGATGTATCGGCCTGCTACAAGGTCCAGATAGCCTATTACGAAGCCTTGGGACTTGCAGGCCTTGAGGCCTACCGGGACACCCTGGCATATATCCGCCAGCGGGGCAGCCTCGTCATCGCCGACATTAAGCGGGGAGACATAGCCGACACTGCTAAATGCTATGCCAAGGCCCATTATGAAGGGGACTTTGAAGCAGACCTGGTCACCCTATCGCCCTATATGGGCATGGACTCCATTGAACCCTGGTTTTCTTATGCCAAAGAACAGGGCAAAGGGGCCTTTGTGCTCATGCGGACCAGCAATAAGGGCATGAAGGACTTTGAATACCAGGAATTAGCCAAAGGAGGGCGGCTATACCATGAGGTGGGACGGAAAATGCAGGCTTTGGCCAAAGAATGCCGGGGCAGTTCCGGGTTCGGTGCCTTTGGCGTAGTGGTGGGCTGCACCGAGCCGGAAGAGGCCGAACGAATCAGGCGGGAGCATGGGGACCTCTTTTTTCTCATCCCCGGCTACGGCGCCCAGGGAGGAGCCGCGGAAGATGCAAGCCGCCTTTTGATTGATGGAAACGGCGGGGTGGTAAACGCTTCCCGGTCTATCCTAAAAGCCTGGTTTGCCGATTTTAACACCCAAAATATCTCGGAAGCCACCTATGCAGATGTGGCCGCTGCGGCCCGCCGGGAAGCCCTGGCCATGAAAAACGATATACTTGCGGCCTGTGCTGCCAGCAGGGGCCGGGAGGGGGCTTCCCGTGGCTGAAACAGCTCACTGCTCCCATGACCGGGCATTTCTTCCCGGCACCATTATTGCCAACCCGGTCATATATGAGGCGAAGGGCGAAGGGGCTGTCTCGGTGCTGCAGGTCAGCTGGGATGGGCCGGAAAGCAAACCGGGTCAATTTTTTATGCTCCGAATGGTACGAAGCGGGGTTGTCCTCGGCCGGCCCATCAGCGTGCTGGATCATCAGAAGGGGATTCTGAGCTTCCTTGTGGCTGAACGGGGAATCGGGAGCCGGGAGTTGGTGCAGGGCCGGCCCGGCGAAACAATCGAGCTTGCAGGCCCTCTTGGGAACACTTGGCCCAGTATGCCTGACTCAACAGGGGCCTCGGCTTCCGGCCCAGGGTCCGCAGGACACAAACCTATCGCTTTAGTCGGAGGAGGTATCGGCATCGCTCCCCTCCTTTTTTTAAGTAAAACCATGGACAGCGCGGATTTCCGCTTTTTTGCAGGTTTCCGGTCCCGGCCCTACGGCCTCGAATCCCTGCCGAACCAAAACCTTACCGTTGCAACCGAGGACGGCTCCGCAGGGTACCGGGGAAGAATTCCTGACTTTTTTAATCCCGCTGAGTACCGGGCAGTCTATGCCTGCGGACCTGTCCCCATGCTCAGGCGCATCGCCGAAGACTGCGCGAAAGCCGCCGTTCCCTGCTTTATCAGCCTGGAAGAACGGATGGCCTGCGGAGTCGGGGCCTGCCTGGGTTGCACGGTCCGTACAAAACAGGGGAACCGCCGCTGCTGTGCCGACGGCCCTATTTTCCCCGCCGAGGAGGTACTCTTCGATGACTGAAGCTCATCAATCTACAAGGGACCAGACAACATCTGCTCAAACATCTCAAGCACCGGACCTTTCGATACGCATCGCGGGGCTTGTTCTTAAAAATCCGGTTATTGCCGCTTCGGGGACCTTCGGCTACGGCAGGGAGTACGAGGGCCTCATCGATGTATCCCGCCTTGGCGGGATCTGCACCAAGGGGCTTACCCTCTACCCGCGGGAAGGAAACCGGGGAAGGCGGCTCCACGAGACCCCCTCGGGGCTCATGAA
>JAIWNU010000049.1 GCA_020216655.1 Treponema sp.
CTCCATAGGACTCGAAAACCCCGGAATACCCGCCTTTATTGAAAAGGAACTCCCGGCTATGCTCGGCCTCGGGCCTGCGGTTATCGCAAACCTTTCTGGCTCAACCGTAGAAGAATACCAGGAAGGGGCCCGGCTCCTTGGGGCCACCGGTATCGATATGATTGAGCTGAACATATCCTGTCCCAACGTTAAGGCCGGCGGCATGGCCTTTGGGCTCTGTCCTGCCGATGCGGCCAGTGTGGTCCGGGCGGTCCGTAAGGTGAGCAGCAAACCCCTCATGGTTAAGCTTTCCCCCAATGCCCCGGACCTGGCCGGCGTGGCCCAGGCCTGTGTGGACGCCGGCGCTGACGCCCTGAGCCTTGTGAATACCTTTAAAGCCCTGGCCTTCGACATCCGGCGGCGCAGACCCGTGTTCGACCATGTGACCGCGGGACTCTCCGGCCCCGCCATTAAGCCCATTGCCCTCCGCATGGTCTGGGATGTCTGCGCCGCCGTGCAGGTCCCCGTGGTCGGCATGGGCGGCATCGCGACAACCGAGGACGCACTGGAGTTCTTTATGGCAGGAGCTGCAGCCATTCAGGTAGGCACCGCCACCTTTCCGCGGCCAAGCGCCATGATAGAGATCATCGAAGGACTCGAACGTTTTATGAAAACCGAAGGAATCGGACAGCTGTCCGAACTATCTCTGCAAGGGAAATTGTAAGGAGACGCATAAAATGAACAACTCTGAACATACTAAACATACGAACCGAACCTTGGAACTGCTCCGTCAATCGGGGGCCATGCTGGAAGGCCATTTTCTCCTTTCATCGGGGCGGCATTCGGACCGGTATTTCCAGTGCGCCCGGCTTCTGCAATATCCGGACCGGGCAGCGGAGGCCCTTTCTGCAGTTGCGGCGGCCATTAAGGCGGACGTTGCCGCGGGCCGGCTCGCCGTGGATCTGGTGGTTGGGCCCGCCATGGGGGGTATCATTGTGGCCTACGAACTTGCCCGCCAGCTCGGGCTGCCGGCCCTCTTTACCGAACGGGACGACACGGGCGCCATGACGCTGCGCCGGGGCTTCGAAATAGCGGCGGGTCAAAGGATTTTAATAGCTGAAGATGTGGTAACCACGGGGAAATCTTCCGAAGAAAGTGCGGCGGTGCTCGAAGCCCTTGGCGGCAAGGTAGTAGCCCTCGCCTGTGTGGTGGACCGGCGGGCCCAGGGGGTTCAGGTTCGCTGGCCCCTCTACCCTGCCTGTACGGTCAGCGTGGCCAACTGGGACGCGGGGGACTGCGACCTCTGCAAGCAAAACATCCCTTATGTAAAACCGGGGTCCCGCAAATTTACTACCAACTAAGGCTTGTTTAGCTTGCCGCACCCAGACTAAAAGCAGTGTACATTCCGCTTCTAGACACGGCGGGGCAAGTCTGGTTAGACTTGCCCCATGACCCTTAGTCCAGTAAAAAAACTTACCCCCAAACAACTAAATCTGGCCATGCAGCTCAACATTTTTACAGGCTGCCTTGCCACCGTATGGGGTATTGTCTGTTCACCCCAGCCTATTTTTAACGTCTTTGTCATTAACCATTTAGGAGCATCTTCTTCTACCTTGGGCTTTCTTGTAGCCCTGCTCCAGATCTCAGGCCTTTTCCAGCTCGCATCTATCTTTATTTATGGCTATGCCCGCCGGAAAAAGCCTTTTTTTATCGCCGCCCACCTGGTTCACCGCCTTCTTACCCTGGCCATCGCCGCCGCAGCCTTCGTGGCGGCCGCCACAGGAAACACCGACTGGGGTATCCGGGCCATTATGATTGCTGTCCCCCTGTCCTGGGTATTCATGAACGCCAGCGCCGCGGGCTGGTGGAGCTGGGTGGCCGACCTCTTTCCTGAAAAAATCCGGGGAGCCTTTTTCCTTAAGCGGTCAGCCATCATCAATATAATCAACGTTATTTGGTTTTTTCTTGCCAGCATGGTCCTGGACTTGATTAAAGGGCCCTATACATTTTGGATTTATGGGGCCATTTTCAGCATCGGCGCCATTTCCGGTATTGTCGATATTATCCTGAACCTGTTCATCCCCGAACCGGAACCGACAGAGACGGAAACCTTTAATCCCCTCGATGCCTTGGAACCGCTAAAAAATAAAAACTTTATTCAATTTTCAGTAGCGGTCGGTATTGCCATTTTTTCCATCAACCTGATCGGGCCCTTCCAGTCCCCCTATGTCGTTGATCCCAAGGGGGTCGCCGCGCCCAACACCTGGCTCGGCATCATGTTCGTCATTTCCCAGCTTACCTGGGTTGTTACCGCCCCGTTCTGGGGAACCATTATGGATAAATGGGGACGGAAACCCGTGGTCGTACTCGGCTGCTTTTTTGTCCTCAGCTGGACGGGCTACTTTTTCCTGAACCATCGCACCTATATATACCTTTTGCCGCTGATTTCCATTGCAGCAGGTCTCCTGGCCCCTGCCTTCTGGGAGGGGGTAAACCAGATGATGCTCTCCCTCTCGCCCAATAAAAACAGAATCGCCTATGTTGCCTGGTACATGACCCTGGTGGGGCTTGTTTCCTCCGGGGGCTCCCTCCTGGGGGGCGCCCTGCTCGATGCCCTTGCATCCTTTAGGATTGAACTCTTCCGCCTTTCCTTTTCGGGATTCCACGTGGTACAGCTCGGCAGCATACTCATGGTTCTCTTTTCCGCCTGGATTATTTCCCGGGTTCGGGAAGGCCGGGAACAGGAAGTGGGATTTGTCATTGGCCGCGTGGCAAATCCGGGGATCCTTAAAACCTATGCCTATCTCGATGACATTGCTACCGCCACAGATCCAGGCAGGACCGAACAGGCCCTCCGGTCTATAGAGGCAGAAACCGGAGACCTTGCCCTGGATGAAATAATTGCCCGGCTCGATGATCCTTATCTGGAAATTCGTGAAGAAGCGGCGCGGGCCCTGGGCCGCATCGGTTCATCCTATGCGGTGGAACCCCTTATCCAGCGTCTTGAATCTAACCAATCCCATTTCCAGATAACCGTGGCCCGGGCCTTAGGGAAAATACGGGACCGGCGGGCGGTAGAACCCCTCATACACTACCTTAAGAGCACCAAGTCAGAAGAGCTCCAGGAAGCCTGCATCCAGGCCCTGGGAGACATCGGCGGAGAAGAGGCGGCCCAAACGGTAGCAGAATTTTACCGGAACGCCGCGAGCGACCGGCTCAGGGCCGCTGCAGCCGACGCAGCAAGCCGACTGGGCCTGTTTGAAGCCACCAGCGAACTCCTCCCCCGGCTCATCGCAGGCAAAAGCTCCAGCATCCGCCGCCAGTATGCCATCGCCCTGGGCAACCTTTTTGGCTCCCCGGGCGACTTTTATCCCTTTGTATCGGGCTCAGAAGGGGCCAGCGCGGACCGCATCTCCCGGCTTTTCCATCAATTGGAAGGCAAAATCCGATCTACTAACTTTAGGCTCCACCAACTACCCATTTCCAAACTATCAAAACACCAGATTCACAGCCGCATCGCTGCCATTCAGGAAGTACGGGAGCACCTGGACGCAGGACAGGACCTGGAGGCACTCAAAAAAATAACCCGTTTTGCCCAGGATATATTGGCGGAAATTCTCGGTGAGGCGGTCGAGGCGCGGCAATTCCAGGAGCTCGCTTTTAGGATCGACATTCACTTTGGGTCCTTTGTCTGGTTTTTAGAGGAGGTCCAAAAATACCTCGGCACCTTGCCAAAGGGTTCGCCCGATGAGGCTGAAATCCAGCGGCTCCTCACCCTCCTTATCGTGTTCTTTCTGGAATCCAACTGGAACTAAATGAAACGAGCAGGCTAAGACTCCTTGCTCCGGAAGCGGCAAACAGATTACACTCATAGGGATGAAACATATCGAACCCTTTAGCATATTGTACGAAAACGACCGCTTCCTTGTGGTAAACAAGGCAAGCGGCATTGCGGTTATTGCGGACCGTTGGGATGATTCTAAAGAACGGCTGGACGAGCTTTTGAATGCCTATTATGCGAAAGAGGCAGGAGAGGCAGCCTCTGCGGTGCCTCCCCGGGAACCTCGTACCCCCTTCCCGCACCGGGTCTATGTGGTACACCGTATCGACCGGGACACTTCCGGGCTCGTGCTCTTTGCCAAAACAAAGGAGGCCCACCGGGACCTGTCTTCCCTCTTTGAATCAAGAAGCATCGAAAAAACATACCTGGCGGTCATTCATGGTAGACCTGGGTGGACCGAAACGGTCTGCGACCTCCCCCTCAGGGCCGACGGAGACCGGGAGCATCGTACGGTCATAGACAAGGCCAAGGGGAAACATGCGCTGACTCATTTTAAGCTCCTAGCCGAAGTAGGGGCCTATTCCCTCATCCAAGCCCAGATAGAAACAGGCCGAACCCACCAGATCCGGGTACACCTGGCAAGCCTCGGGCACCCGGTGGTCTGCGATCCCCTGTACGGAAACACTAAGCCGGTCTATCTTTCAGCCTTTAAACGGGGCTGGCGGGGGGACAGCATGGAAGAAAAGCCCCTCCTGGCTCGGCTCGGCCTCCATGCCTATTCGCTTGTGTTGCCTGAAGGAAGCAGCGAAATACGGAGCTTTACCGCCCCCCTTCCCCGGGATTTCAGAGCCCTGGTAAACCAAATGGAAAAGTCCCTGGGAACAGACCTGAACTTGGAATAATAAGAGAATTTTACATTAGATTGATGATCTGAGCCCCGGATTTTTTATCCCGCTCCCGCTGCAGGTCCCGGCCCTGTACTTCCGCATAGGCCCCGGCAGCAAGGCCCTGTATCCGGCCAGCCTGTCCCCGCAGTAGCACAAGCCCCTTTTCCGAGCAGGCATAGCGGCCCAGCAATAGGGGCTCCCGACTAAAGGTTGCCTTGTCCCCCAGGGGGAAGGGATCCGAAAGGACCCGGAAAGCCAGTTTGTGCCCAATAGCAACCGGCCCAGCTGATCCAGCCGACCCAGCCGTCCCAGCCGGCTCAGCTTTCCCGGCTAGCTCAGCTTTCCCGGCTGTGCCTGGGCGGAAGCCTCGAAGCGGCGGGCCGGCGAGCAAAAAGCTCATTGTGGCCCGCTCCTTGGGGAGCCCCGCTGCCCGGGAAAGACGGTGCAGGGCTTCTGGAGCCTCATCAGTATCAAAGGCAAAGTGGCACCACTTGGCCCCCCGCCGCTCGCCGGGAAGGGGGCAAGCGGCGCTGTGGGTACAGGGAGCGCGGGGCACACGGCCCAAGCTGAGGAGCCCTTCCCGCATGGCGCTGATAAATTCCCCCGACCTAGGGATCCCCGGTTCGACTATCAATATGAGCCCCTCTTCTGCGGCCAATGCAGAAAGCACCGGCCCATAGCGCTCCGCCACGAGGCGGGGACCGTCATGGGTATCCCAGAATAACTCGTTAAACACATTAATGGCCGTTACCAGTTTCGCGGGCTTTCCTTCGATCCGCTCTCCCAGACTGCCCCGGATAGTACGAATCTTCCACTGGGACGGCAGGGCCTGCATGATGCGCTTTCCCGCATCTAAAATCGCCGCGGTCCTATCGAGGCAGCGAAATTCCAGGGGGATCTCCCGGAGGTCCGGCCGGCACATCCAGAGCGCGATTGGCAGCGTCAGAGGACCTGAACCAAGGTCAGTAACCGCATCCCCCGCATTGAGCTCAATATCAAGCGCAGGAAGCAGCCGGCAGAGGCGGAACACGTTCCAGGGCATAAAATAATGGAGGTAAGCCGAAAGCAGTGCCTTCTGGCCCAAATACCCCGCATCCCGCCGGGGCCGTTCGCTCGTAAGCTGCCGGGAAAGCTCTGCTACATCCTGGGGAAGCCGGGCACGGAAACGGCCCGGTATGGGGAAAAGCTGCTCCAAAAGAGGAAAGAGCCTTTCCAGATCCGTCCGGACCGGTTCATTCAGGGGAAGAAAAAGATTCGTCATTATCTAAATTCCTTTGGGTTCTCTGGGAAACGATGCTGTATAAATCCAGAAGATCAGAGCGGATGGCATCGAGCTCGGCCCGGAGATTCTGGCCGGGACCTGCAAGTTCCCGAAGCAGCTCCTCCCGGGCCCCTTCCAGGGTAAAGTGCCGATCATAGATCAGATGTTTAAGCCGCAGCAGGATCCTGATATCCCGGGAGCTGTACACCCGCCGGCCACCCAGATCCTTGCGGACCTGAAGGAGCGGCACCTCTTTTTCCCAGTATCGCAGAACATGGGCTTTTACCCCCAGGAGGCGCTCCACATCCCCAATCTGGTAGGTCTCCATGGGTTAAGTATCCCTCTTGGCTTTATTTTCCTCGGTTCTCTTGGCTTCCCGCTCTTTTCGGGCTGTGACAGGATCCTTCCGGGAAGGGCGCAGTTCGATCTGCACTGGAATCATGGAAAAACCCAGATCTTTTCGTATCTTGTTTCTGAGGTAGGCCACATAGGCTTCGCTCACCGCCTGGGGCCGGGACACAAAAAAGATAAATTTCACCGGATTGCTGGAAGCCTGCACGGTGTATTTAATCTTAAAGCGGGTCCGGGGCCCAATGGGCGGCGGATACTCCTGAAGCCAGCGATCGAGCGCCTGGTTCAGGGGCCCTGTTTCTATCTGCTTGTTAAGCTGGCCGTACATCCGCAGGGCGGTTTCTAAGAGCTTATCCACACCGGTACCATTCTGAGCGCTGATAGGTACTATCGGCGCATATTCCATCTGGCCAAAAAGAAAATGGATGCGGTCCACGGTAGCCTCATAAGCATTTTTTATCTGGGGCATGGTATCCCATTTATTCAGCACGAAAATAATGCCCCGTCCCCGTTCATGGGCAAGGGCGGCAATTTTTTTGTCCTGTTCGGTAAGACCTTCCTGGGCATCGATCATCAAAAATACAATATCCGCCTCGTCGAGGGTCTTAATAGCCCGATTGACCGAATAATATTCGATGTTCTCGGTCACCTTGTTTTTGCGTCGTATCCCCGCCGTATCGAGTACGATAAAATGATGATTGTTATATTCAAACTGGCCGCTTACCACATCTCGGGTAGTGCCGGGAATATCGCTCACAATAGAAGCATCCGAAGCGGTGAGCCGGTTGGACAGGGTTGATTTACCCGTATTGGGTTTTCCGATAAGCGCGAGCCGTATGAGCCGCTCAGGCTCAGTTTCCACAAGTGTTACCGCCGAAAAATCGAGTCGCTTTACAATGGCTTCTTCCAGCTCAAGGATATTGTCCCCATGTTCGGCTGAAATCATGAGAATATCCTTAAAACCGTAGGACAGGAGGTTCCAGGCGTAGCTTTCCCGGCGGCCCCCCTCGGTTTTGTTTACCGCCACCAGGACCTTGTCCCAGTAGGGCCGCAGCCGGTCTATAAACTCTTCGTCTTCGCTGGTCGGGTCCCCAG
Source organism: Treponema sp. (assembly GCA_020216655.1). Classification (GTDB taxonomy): domain Bacteria; phylum Spirochaetota; class Spirochaetia; order Treponematales; family Breznakiellaceae; genus Gracilinema. Next base: position 7,355 of record JAIWNU010000049.1, read on the forward strand.
CTTCCATAACCAGTACAATCAGGTCCGCCCGGTTCAGGGTATCCAGGGTTTTTTCTACCACGAGATCTTCCAGGACTTCCCGTTCAAGCTTAAAGCCCCCCGTGTCAATGAGGGTGACAGGATGGCCCGCAATAAAGGCGGTAGCCTCAATAGGATCCCGGGTAACCCCCGGGGTAGGATCCGTAATGGCCCTGCGCTGCCTGAGCAGCCGGTTAAAGAGGGTAGATTTTCCCACGTTGGGACGCCCCACGAGGGCTACTACCGGATGGTTCCGATATTTTAGATCAGGACTAAATTCCATATTAAAGGGTACTCCATATCAAGAAGCTATACGCTGCCGCATCCATTGGGTGACCAGGTTTTCAACCTCTACATAGGAACTGCAGGCCAGTGCAGCTGAGGCGAGGGCCTGACAGTCCTTGAGAGAGACTGAACGGATTATCTTTTTTACCAGCGGAATAGAGGCGGCGGACATGCTGAATTCATCCAAGCCAAGGCCGAGGAGCAGCGCCGTGGCATGGGGGTTCCCCGCCAATTCTCCGCACATGGCCGCCGGGATTCCCTCCTCATGGGCCGCATCGATGGTACGCTTAATAAAGCGAAGCACCGCCGGATGGAAGGGCTGGGCCAGGTATGCGATTCGTTCATTGCCCCGGTCAACCGCGAGGCTGTATTGAACAAGGTCATTGGTACCGATAGAAAAAAAAGCCGCTTTTTTTGCCAGAATATCCGCGGTCATTGCCGCAGAAGGGATTTCTATCATGGCGCCCACATCAAGCTTTTCAGAAAAAGCCTTGCCGGAAGCAGCGAGCTCTGCCTTAGACTCTTCCAGCACCGCCAGGGCTGCTTCCAGTTCTTCGATCCCCGAAATCATGGGGAACATTATTTTAAGGTTCCCATGCACGCTGCTTCGCAGCAGGGCCTTGAGCTGGGTCTTAAAAAACTCCTTATGGGCGAGACAAAACCGGATCGCCCGCCAGCCCAAAAGAGGATTCTTTTCTTCCGTGGCCTGCAGATCGGGAATTATCTTGTCTCCCCCCACATCCAGGGTACGGATCGTAACGGGCAAGCTTCCCATGCCTTCCAAAACCTGCTTGTAAGCCCGGTATTGCCGTTCTTCGTCGGCGGACTGGCCGGGGGTCAAGAAAAGGAACTCCGACCGGTACAGACCTATACCTTCCGCCCCATGCTGCAGGGCCAGCGGGGCTTCTTCGGGAATCTCGATATTTGCTTTCAGCGTTACCCGGCAGCCATCGGTTGTTTCGGCTGGCAGGTCCCGGAGGGACTTCAGGTCCTCCGCCATCTTTTTAAGCTGTACCGCCATCCGCTGGTACCGTTCAAGAACTTCCTTGTTCGGATTGCAGATAATGTGGCCTGCATTCCCGTCTACAATAACCAGGTCTCCGTTCTTTATCTCCGTGGTTGCCCTGGAAAGACCCAGTACGGCAGGGATCTCAAAGGCCCGGGCTAGAATGGCTGTATGGCTTGTAGGCCCGCCCATATCCATGGCGATGCCTTTTACAAGCCGTTTATTCATTACCAGAGCGTCCGAAGGAAGCAGATTGTGGGTGACCAAGATCACCTCTTCCTGCAGGTCCGCCAGAGACACCTTTTTTATAAAGAGCAATTTATGCAGGATACGGCGGGAAACATCAAAAATATCCACCACCCGTTCCTGTAAATAGGCATCGGAAGAATTGGACAATTTCTGGGTAAGTTCCCGGGAAATATCCCAGAGGACCCATTCAATATTCTGGCTGCTCTTATGAAGCTTTGTCTGAATTTGGTCCTTCAGGTCCTCATCCCGGAGCATCATCAGGTGGGATTCGAATATTTTCGCCTGTTCCTCGCCCATTTCCCGGTTTGCCCGTTCAAGCAGCTCCAGTACTTCCGTTTCGGCGGCCAAAACCGCTTCGAGAAACCGGGCCCATTCAAGCTCAACTTCGTCTCTCGTAATAGTATATCGGGGAATTTGCGAGAACACATCATCCACATAGAGAAATGCCTTGCCGATTGCTACTCCCGAAGAGGCGGAAATGCCCTTGAACTCTTTCATTATATTGAAGCATACCGCAAAGGCGAGTAAACTGTCAAACAGGTTAAAAGGAAGCACTATGACAGCAGAAACAGAAGATGGCAGGACACCGGGCAGCCGGGTGCCTGATTGCCTCAAATGCCTTTATTTTCGCGTTTCATGGGATCCCGCCTTTCCCCGGCTCTGCACCGTCTTCGGCATTAAAACAAAACACCTGCCGTCCGTGGAAGTATTCCAGGCCACGGGCCACCACTGTCCTTCTTTTACCTTAAAAAAGGGCCTTAAATGATACAGCTCATCCAACCACCCTTTGTTCAGCTCAATGCGCCCTACCCTTCGCTGTACTATCTGCGGAGCTTTCTAGAACGCCAGGGCTACGATGTTCAACTTGATGACCATTCAATCGGTCTTTTCCACCGTCTTTTCTCTTCTCAGGGCCTCGAACGGGTGTTCAATGACGGAGCAATCCGGCTTGCAAAACAACCCCATCTGGAGCCCCATGCGGAACACATAGCCCGGCAATACCTTTCAGAACGGGAGCTTTGGATCGCCCATATCGACCGGCTTGTGGCTTTTTTACAGGGGAAGGACCGGGAATATGCCCATGCAATCTCCCTTTGCAACAACAACCTCCCCGCGGGCCCCCGCACCCAGGCCCTGCTTGCAGCTCACCAGCATGCGCTGCTTCCAGACCAGGCAAACATCCTGGCCAGCACCATGCTGGCGGACCTGGCAGATTTCATCACCGCGGTCCTGGATCCGACCTTTTCCCTCGTTAAATACGCCGACTCGCTGGCCGCCAGCATTCGCAGTTTTTCCCGGGCCGAATCGGCCCTGCAGGGTTATGTACTCACCACCTTTTATGAACCCCTCCTTACAGAAACCTGGGAACACTGCACAGAACGGCCGGACATTTTAGGACTCACCATTCCATTCCCCGGCTGTCTTGCGGGGGCCCTCGCCGCCGCCCGCTCAGCCAAATCCCATTTCGGCCCCCAATTCCCCGTTATCGCGGGCGGCGGCTATGTAAACACCGAACTCCGCCACATCAAGGCCGCAAAGTTTTTTGACTACATCGATTATCTGGCCTTTGATCGGGGGTATGGTTCTTTTCTCTCGGTGCTTGATTCTCTTAAAAGCTCGCCCGAAGCAGATCCCAATCTGCATCGCTGCATATTCAGGGGCCCCTCCGGAGAAATCAGCGGTTCAGCCGACACAAGCATAGCCCGCTACGATACCATAGACCGGGAAGCAACCAGCACAGCCTATCCAGATTACCGGGGGGTCGATTTTACCCGTTATATACTTCCCGTAGATGACACTAACCCCATGCACCGGCTTTGGACCGAAGGCCGCTGGCTCAAAGCCTATCTAGCCCACGGCTGTTACTGGCATACTTGCGCCTTTTGCGATGTCCAACTCGATTATATCCGGGGCTTTCAGCCTGTTCCTGTAGAACCGCTTTTTTCCCATCTCCTCGCCCAATCACAGCAAACAGGCATCCGGGGCATACACCTGGTAGACGAGGCTGCCCCCGTTTCATCCCTTGTAGAACTAGCTCTGCTTAACCGAAAGGCGGCTCTTCCACTCACCTTCTGGGGGAACATACGTTTCGAAAAAGCCTTTACCCCCGATGTGGCGGCCCTACTCGCCGCAGGTGGCCTTCTGGGAGTCTCAGGCGGCATCGAGGTAGCATCCGCTGCGGGCTTTAAGCGGCTGGGCAAAGGCATAGGACTCGCGGAGGTGGTCAATTCCTGCGCAGCCTTTAAGGAAGCGGGCATACTGACCCATGCGTACCTGATCTACGGCTATTGGGACCAGGATGCGCAGGAAATTGTCGATGCTGCAGAAACCATGCGCCAGCTATTCGCAGCGGGCCTCATCGATTCCGCCTTCTGGCACAAGTTTGTCCTCACCCGCCATTCCCGCATTTACCGCGAAAAAGAGCAGGGCCGCCACAAGGACCTCGTTATTATTGATGAAGATAGTAAAAATCCTACAGACTTTTTTGCGGACAACGATCTTCGTTTTGCTGGAGAGGGCAACTACGACCGCTATACCGAGCCCCTGGACAGTTTGCTTGCCCAGTGGATGCAGGGGCACACCGAACAGCCTGTACGAAGCGCTTTTCCTTTTGCAATGCCAGCTCCCACTATACCCCCGAACCGGGTCAAAGAACTCCTTGCAGCCTACCTAACTCAGAAAGAAAAATCCGCTCAGCCAGAGGATCTAGAGAATGCCCTAGCCATCTTTGTAGGCCCCCAGCCCTGGATCGAAGTAAAACCAACAAGCGCGATTATGTGGTGGAGGTGGAATTTCAGCGAATATGCGGTACGGTTCACAAAAAGCGCCCATAACAAGGCAGACCAGGAAACAGAACTTACGGTCTTAACAGAAGATCCCAAAGCTACAGCCGAAGGCGTCCTATCAATCCTCACAGCACTCAGGTCAGCGGACACTCATAAAGCAGACTCAGCATATCAAGAACTGAGAAAGCTTTTGCCGCAGAAAACTGCGGACCCCTTGTGGCGCTTTTTGCGAGGTTCAGGACTTGTCGTATTAACCGCCGCAGCCCGGTGACAGAGGATTTACCAAAGCCCGCTCAATGACCGCAATCAAATCCTTTGAACGCCAAGGCTTTTTAAGACAGGCCTTAATTTTAGCATCCCGCATCGCCCGGTCTATGGCTTCCGCATCGGCCTGGCCGGTCACCAGAATAGAAACCACATGGGGGTATTTTTCGTGGATCCGCCGCAGGAATTCATCGCCCTTCATACCGGGCATGAGCCAGTCGGAAATAATCACAACCAGGCGTATGCCGTTTTCTATCATTTCATCAATTTTTACAAAGGCTTCCTGGGCAGACAGGGCCGTTTCAAGGTAATAGGTACTACCAAAATGGCTTTTGAGTTCCTGTTTCATGGCAATCACAATAATTGCCTCATCGTCCACGCAAAGAATAGCCTCTTTTGGCATATCTACTCCCGTCATAATATTCTCTGCTTTTAATATACTGCATGGACAGTGCTTTTTACCATATGTTAAAGAGCGGTTAATGTAAAATTTTATTTCGGTTTAACCAGAGCGATTTACCTTTCTTCAAGAGAAATCTGGGTTGCCTTGTTTTCGATCCGTTCAACCTCTTCGTAGCCGCTCCGCAGATCTTCAAGATACCGGTTGAGTTCCTCGGTTTTGTAGTGCAGCGACCGGTCCGCACCGCTATCGCTGGACCCGGTCAAACTGATAATCCGGCCGATATCAATCTGCATCTGCTTAAGGTTATTTACCGAGGAGCGCAGCTTTAGCTCCAAAAGGTCCCGCTGTTCTCCGAGGTCCTTAAATGATGTTTCCTGCTGTTCAAGTTCCGCCAGGGCCCGTTCGTATTCTTTTCTCAGTTCCGGTTTGCTTTGTTCCTGAAGTTTCCGTTCCAAAACTTCCTTGTCCCGCTGCAAAGCAGTTTGGGGTATAAGCTCAATAATCCGGTCGACCTCGGCGGTGCGGTCCGCCAGGAGCTGCACCTGTTCCACATAGGAGTTCAATACCGGTATGAGTTCATCCGCCTCAGGGAGATCCGCTTTCGCAGCTCCCTTCTGTCTTTCCTTTGCAGAAGGCTCTTGGACCATTTCTAAAATCGCATCCCGGACGGTAAAAGCTTCCTGTACCAAGTCGGCATAGGGACCGCTGGGGGCAGCAGCAGCGGATTTCTGCCTGCGGCTCCTTGTTCCTTTGTTCCGCAGCGCATCCTTTAAGTCCTGATTTAAAGCTGCAATTTCTCCCGGCATTTTGACCAGTTTCCCCAGGAAACCCATGGCCATGAAAAAGATGGGGATAAGACTCCAGAGAAAACCGCGGGAGGTTATAATATTGATCATAAAAAGAAAGAGACTCGTGGGGACAAAACCGGTGCCGCTCTGCCACAGTTCATCCTTTTTTTTCTGCAGTTTCTTGAATATGCTAAGCTGTTCGTCGGAAAGGGGAGGCAATTTCGCAAGCTCCCGGTATTTTTCTTTAGTCCGCAGAGCCCCCGCAAAATGTTCCAAGAGGCCAATACCCCAGCCGCCAAAGGGGAAGAGGGCCCAGGGAAAACCGGGGCTAACCGCCGCATTCAAGGTCATTAAAAAGCCATTTACCATAACAAAGGGAACCAGGTGGCCCACAAAACCGCCTGAGGCATGCCGAGCTTCCCGTTCAAGCTTTTCTACATATTCATCGTAGGATTCATATTCATCCGATACAGGTGCAGTACCTTCGCTCTTGCCTCCCGCTGCTGCTTCCTGTGGGCACTCCTCCTCTGGGATCTCGCCCTCTTGCCCGCGGCGAGACCTGCGATGAACCCGACCATCCCGGTATTCGCTCCGGAGCCTATGCCGTTCAGAGCGGTATTCCTCCCGGGCAATTTCAACCGCTTCCTTAAAGGCGGAGCTCACTTCTCGGGCTACTTCCGACAGGGTCTCCCCCAGTTCAGAGCTACTCCAGCTGTTATCAATGAAAAGCGGCTCCGATCGGAGTATACCCTTAGCGGCAAGCTCTTCAATCACATCTTCAGCCAGAGGCATCTCGGCGGCAAAGCGCTTCCGAGCCTCTTCCACAGTCATACGCTTACCGGAAGACTGGATGTCAGAAAGAATAGCCTTTTTCAGGGCTAGACGTTTATCAAACTCATCAATCTGGCTTGCTTCAGCTTTTACCGTCTGCCTTGCCGTTGACTTTGGCCCAGTCCGCTCCTGGCCATTCGGGCTTAATTCGGGGCTCGATGCAGAGTCCCCTTCCATCACCACGCCCTTTTCTACCTTGTCTGGCTTCAGCACCGGCCGGGCATCCCGGTTGGGATCGAATTCCACATTGGGGGTCACAATTTCGTAGGCAATGATTTCCTTGGTAATATTTTTAAGGCTCACCTTGCCTAGCTTTTCCGCGGCAAAATCAACCTTATTCAACACCAGATTGTAAAGGTGCTGGGACATGCAAATACAGCCCGGATGGGCGATAGACTGGAGCCGGGCGGCGATATTAATCCCCTCCCCCAGGGCATCGTTTTCGTAAAAATAAATATCTCCGATATGAAGCCCAATCCGGACCAGCAGTGGCAAATCCGTATTCTGCTTATTATACTCATAAAGGTCATACTGCACTTTAAGCGCACAGTTCAGCGCGTCCACGGAGTTTTTAAAATCCACCATATAGGCATCGCCGATAGTCTTAATAACCGTACCGCGGAACTGTTTAACCGCAGCTTCGATAATCCCATTGTGCAGGGTAAGCAGTTCCAGGGTCCGCTTCTCGTTGGTCTCCATCATCCTGGAAAAACCGGCTATATCGGTATACATAATCGCCGCAAGGCGGTATTCTTTTTCATCCATATTGATGAGCATACAGGCACATTTATAACGGGTCAATATAAGGGTTGATGAAATGAAAAAGGCAAAACTGACCATATTCCGCTGTACGTCCTGCGGCCATGAGGAGCCCAAGTGGCTTGGCCGCTGTCCCGAATGCGGCGAATGGAACACCCTCCTTGAAACAAGCAGCACAAGCCACATCCAGGCAGGGTCCAGCACGCCGAACCTCAATCTCTCATCTATTCCCCTCTCAGCAGTAGACCCCCAGGAAGGCATACGCATCAATAGCGGGGTGAGCGAACTCGACCGGGTCCTCGGCGGAGGCATGATGAAACGGTCCGCCATTTTGGTTGGCGGCGAACCGGGTATCGGAAAATCGACCCTGCTCCTCCAGGCTGCCGCATCGGCGGAGACCAAAGGAAGGATACTCTACATATCGGGAGAAGAGTCGGCAGGGCAGATCCGTATGAGGTCCGACCGCCTCGGTATTGCCGGCGACCGCATCGAAGTCTACTGTTCGGCCCTCCTCCAGGACATAGAACGGATACTGGAAGCGGTCAAGCCCATTATCGTCATTGTCGACTCGGTTCAGACCCTCTATTCGCCTGACATTGGCATGGTTCCCGGCACGGTCAACCAAATGAAATACTGTTCCTACGAGCTTATCCATTGGGTTAAAGAGCACGATGCGGTCCTGTTCCTCGTGGCCCATGTAACCAAGGACGGCCAGATATCGGGCCCTAAAACTCTTGAGCACATGGTGGACACGGTCCTGTATTTTGAACAAAACGAAGGGGACACCCGATTCCTCCGGGCCTCCAAAAACCGCTTTGGATCCATCGATGAAATCGGACTTTTTTCCATGCAGGAAAAGGGCCTTGTGCCGGTAGAAGACCCTTCCACCCTCTTTCTCGTCCGCCGGGATGGCGAAATTCCGCCGGGAATCGCCACCGCTGCGGTATTGGAAGGGAGCAGGCCCCTCTTGGTCGAGATTCAAGCCCTGGTCATTCCCGCCAAGGGAGCCATGAGCCGCGTCTTCTCGGACACGGTGGACACAAGCCGGATTTCCCGAATAGCAGCAACCCTAGAAAAACACACCAAGCTCCGCCTGTCGGACCACGACATGTACGTTAATGTGGCCGGGGGAATCCGCATTTCCGAGGTAGGTTTGGACCTTGCCCTTGCGGCGGCGCTGCATTCGGCCCGGACAGGGCTCGCCTTGCCCGCCAAAACCTTCCTCGCCGGAGAGCTGTCCCTGGCCGGAGAAGTTCGTCCCATCCGCCGGCTTGCGTCCCGCATCAAGGCGGGACGAGCCCTGTCCTTTACCCGTTTTATCGGGCCGGGACAGGAGCAGCGCCCCCGCCTGGATGAACTCAGCCCAGGGGACACGGAAATATACATCCGGGTCCCGGATATTAAAACGGCCATTAAAAAATTAATGGAGCAGCCATGATAGGTTATGCATGCAGCGGCCGCTATGAGCACTGTAAAAACAGTCTGCGCGTTTTTACAAAAACTGCTTGACGGCACCGGAAAGATAGGCTAGTGTTTTAATTGTTATAGGGAATTTTTTTTGAAAATAGTACGAATGTGCACGTCCTTGACCGGACTGCGGGATTACAAGATTGTGTGTTGCCTGTTTCGTTTACCCCTTCTGTGTTGCACTGTGCTGTTAGTTCCCGTACAAAAACAAGTATCCTCGTTCCTCTCGTAGAGAGGGCTGGAGAGGTCCATGGCATCATGGAACCGTATAACAGCGCACCCGGACGCATTTCCGGGAGAAGGAATTTTCTCGATGGCCAAGAAACTTTACGTCGGCAATCTCTCGTACAACACTT
>JAIWNU010000226.1 GCA_020216655.1 Treponema sp.
TCTTTCATTGATTGTTTCGTCAAAGGGAATCCATGCTGTATTATAATATGTTGACACTGCCAACACTGAACTGTATAATGTTGGAAGTGTCAACATTGAAAGGTTTGGCACGGAGGAAACACAATGGTTAGGAATTTGAAGAGTAATGCGGGCACAATTGTCCTTTTTATTCTGGTGAGTATGTTTGCGGTGGCTTGCTCAAGCGAACCAGAAAATCGGCCTGCTCCAAAAATGGGAATTGTCTCAGGGCCCCGTTTTGAACTGCATCTGGAACCGGGCCCCTTTTACGCAAAGGATATGCGCATGCTGTGGATCCGCTATACCGTATGGCCCCAGGTGGCTGCATGGATTGAAACTCCTGACGGCCGTTACCTTGATACCATCTATGTAACCGAACTTGCGGTTACGGGAAAGTATCGAGCTGCACCCCAAAAGGGGCGTCCTGAAGCCCTGCCTGTTTGGACTGCGAGGAAGTCCGGTAAAGTAGACGCGGTTTCTTCTCCGACCACGGTTGGAAAAGATGTGGTGTATGGCAATAACATTGTTTCCCGTCTTCCTGCGGGAACTTATGTGGTAATGCTGGAGACAAACCGATCCTACGACTGGAACGGGACATACACAAAAAAGAATTCAGGGGTGAACGGTCAACCTTCGGTTGTTTACCGGGCGGAACTCGATATTGGATCTGGTTCACGGGATGCTCGGTTTGAACCGATTGGAGTGGGATCTGTTGATGGATCCGATGGCGAAATCCGGCCAAGCCTCGCGGGAATTGATACAGCTCTATGGCTGTTTTCATCGATGACGGTGCGGTATATCGATAAATAAGGTCGCCGCTCCGCCGCATCTACCCTTGTTTTGTTAAGTCTTCTTTCCAGGTTTTAGTAACCTGTTTATGAATAAGATAAATATAGGGCATCCCCAAGTTTGTTTCGATTAATGAATTGATAACAAGGGGCTGCCATAAGGGCGGGCGGATGCCGCTTATAAGCAGTGAAAACTCCCAGGCAAATTGAACACCTATACCAATAAACATGAGCCAGAGAATGTCTATGTGTTCTTTTTTTTGTAAATTGCGATAGATAATATATAAATAGCCTACACACAGAATCAGGGCCATGACCCCATGGTATGCGCCTGTAGCACGGGAAATAGAAATTTCATCAAATTGGGACCCAAAATTACCGCTTAACTGTCCGACGGTAATCCATCCTAAAATTGGAAGCAGTGACCATTCAACCTCATGCCCATTCCGATCTAAGAGGAGCCAAATCCACGCAAAATTGGTGAACCCATAGCTCATGCTGAGCCATAAAAGAAACCAAAATGGATCGGCCCAGATCCTACAGTTCCCGTACCGCCAGGCGCCCTAAGGGGCCTGGGACAAGATGCCAGAACCGGATGATAAACCATTGGTCCGCGGGGACGGTGAGGGTCGCAAAGGTTGGCCCCTGGGGATTCCGGGGCTTACCGAGACTGCCTGGATTAAGGACGAGCCGGCCCTCTATCTCTTCCCAATAAGGCCTATGGGTATGGCCGAATATAATACCATCCGCCTCATCCGCGGCGCCAAGGCGGAGCAGAGTGTCCAGGCTATCGTGAACTCCCTGAATATGACCGTGGGTAAGATAAAACCGCTTCTCCGCGAATTCTACTATACGACTTGGTGGATATTGATGATCAAAGTCTCCGTTTCCCCGCACTAGTGCCCATTCGGGGCGGTAGCCGGTTCGTTCAGCCACGAGGGGGAGGTCCGCGATGCCGTCTCCTAAAAACCAAAGCTGTTCAATGCCCCGGCAGCCCTTGGCCCAGTCCAGAACCGCCGCCAGGTTCTGCAGAACCCCGTGGGTATCGGAAAGCACCAGCGCTGTAGGGAAGCTAAAACGTTCAGCCATGATCAGATTATACCGGCCCCAAGCCGTTCATGCAATTATTGAACCTGCGGGGTCTAAAATCATTCTGTATATTCACAAACCGTTTTTCGCTCTTGACTGGCACTAAAACCGCTGTAGAATAGAAAAGGCTCTATATGTTATTCAGCCGAGGAGGTTTTATGAAAAAGCTTTCGAAGTTCACCGTCCTTTTGACGGCGATGATCTTCATCCTGGCCGGCACGAGTCTTTCTGCCCAGGCCAAGGCCAAGTTCCATATCGGTGTGGTCACCGGTACGGTTTCACAGTCCGAAGACGACCTGCGGGGCGCCGAACGGCTTATCAAAGACTATGGATCGGTAAAAAGCGGCGGTATGATCCAGCACATTACCTATCCTGATGACTTCATGTCCCAGCAGGAAACTTACATTTCTTCTGTCGTTGCCCTGGCAGATGATCCCCTCATGAAGGCTATCATCGTTAACCAGGCGATCCCCGGCACCACCGAAGCCTTTAAACGGGTGCGGGCAAAACGGCCTGACATTCTCCTCCTTGCCGGCGAACCCCACGAGGATCCCCTTGTAATCCAGAGTGCCGCGGACCTTGCCCTTTCTGCTGACTTTGTGTCCCGGGGTTACCTTATTCCCTGGGCTGCAAAACAACTGGGAGCCAAATCTTTTGTCCATATCTCTTTTGCCCGCCACATGAGCTATGAGTCCCTGGGCCGCCGCCGGGCAATCATGGAAGAGGCCTGCAAGGACCTGGGCATTAAATTCTACTTTGAAACCGCTCCGGACCCGACCGGCGATATCGGTATGCCCGGCGCGCAGCAGTTCATGCTGGAAAAGGTCCCCCAGTGGATCGAAAAATACGGCAAGGACGCTGCTTTCTTCTGCACCAATGATGGTGAGACCGAACCGCTGCTCAAGCAAATGCTGGCCTATGGCGGCATCTTTGTAGAAGCGGATCTTCCTTCTCCGCTCATGGGTTATCCAGGAGCCTTGGGGCTAGACCTTTCCAAGGAAGCGGGCAATTTCCCCGCCATTCTTAAGAAAGTGGAAGATGCGGTCATCGCTAAGGGCGGCAAGGGCCGCTTCGGAACCTGGGCCTTCTCCTACGGCTACACCCTGACCGCTGGTCTTGGTGAATTTGCCAAAAACGTTATCGAAGGCAAGGCGAAGAAGGACAGCCTTAAGGATGTCTTTGCAGCCCTCGGTAAATTTACCCCCGGCGCAAAGTGGAACGGTGCCTACTATGTTGATATGGGAACCGGAGTCAGGGCCAAGAATCAGGTGCTCATCTATATGGATACCTACATATTCGGCAAGGGCTTCCTGCCCACCACCTCTCAGAAGGTACCCGAGAAATATTACAATATTCAGATGAAAAAGCAGTAATGTGAGGTTCTTTCAAAACTCAGGGAGTTTTGAAAGAACTGCCTTTGTGATCTGCCGTTTTTCCGGTCCATAGGGCCGGAAAAACGGTTTTTTTATACCTCCGTAACCAGCACCGCTATATCATCATTTGAAGAGCCCAGGTCTGCAAAACGCTGTACGAGTCTTTGGGGAAAGCTTCTGAGGGGCTCAGTTTTTAGTTCCGCTCCTGCCGCTGCAAGGTCTTTCACCGAATCGACCCATGCCTTCGTTTTACCCGATACGGAATCCTGCATTTCCAAGAGTCCATCGGTACAAAGTACAAAGCGGTCGCCGCTCGCAATGTCTATGGTTTCCGTGTGATACTGTAGGCCCTCCATCATAGCTACTGGTGGATTTTTCGTTTGCAGTAATTGAACGGTCCCCTGGGACGGGATATACAGAATCGGCGGATGCCCTGCGGTGAGATAGGTTGCTTTTAAGGATCGGCGGTTTATCTTGAGCGCCGCGGCTGTCAGGTACGTATCCTGGCACACCGTTTGGGAAAGTATATCCCCCATATATCCAAATGCTTCTTCCATTGTATAGGTCGGATTCGAATACTGTTTAATAAGAACTTTGACCGCCGGGGTTATATAGCTCGTTTTTACATCGTGGCCTGCCACATCTATGATTATATAGATGAAAATATCCTCGGCTAACTGTTCAACCTCGTAAAAATCGCCGCCAGCCTCATGGAAGGACTGGTAAAAAACAGCAAAGCGGGCCTCGGGCAGATCCGATGGTTGGAGTAAGAGGGCCCGCTGGGCAGCCTGAATCTGACCCATGCTTTCTATTTTGCTCTGGAGCAGTTCCTGGTTAGCCAGGCTCAGCCGGATATGTACCCGGATACGGGCTTTAATTTCCGCCGGATTGGCGGATTTTACAATATAGTCCACCGCGCCAAGTTCAAAGGCCTTAATCTTAGAAGCCTGGTCATCAATACTGGTTAACATGATGACCGGCACCCATGCCAGCGCTGGATCGGCCTTAAGTCGTTTTAAGGTTTCAAAACCATCAATCCCGGTCATGATGACGTCCATGAGTATCAGCTTCGGTTGTTCCCGCTGTACCCGTTCCAGGCACGCTTCACCGCTGGGGGCCTCCCATACTTCGTAGCCCTCTTCATCAAGAATGTAATGGAGGTAGCTTCGGTTGGTTGTTGAATCATCTACAATGAGGACCGCATAGGTACTGTTCATGACAGTTTAACTATAAGGCAAGGGGCTTAAAAGTGCAAAATAGGCCAATTCCTTTGCCTATTTTTTATTGATATTGTATACTGTTTTGTCCCCAATTTTCGGGGATACAATCTATGTAAATAGGAA
>JAIWNU010000227.1 GCA_020216655.1 Treponema sp.
GACCCTCTCTTTTGCCGTTATCGGAACTATCTGGGCATGGATCTATCATCCTGATTTTGGTGCTTTGAATACATTTCTCCGGGCAGCCCATCTTGACAGCTGGGCAAAACAATGGCTCGGAGATAAACGATATATGACCATGGCGCTGGTGTTCGTTGGTGTCTGGCGGCAGGTCCCCTATGTGATGATCCTCTATCTGGCGGGCCTTAAAAACGTACCGGAAGAACTGGTTGAAGCCGCCATGATCGATGGTGCCAACTGGGGTCAGCGGTTTCGCAACGTGATCATCCCCATGCTTGCACCCGCTACCGTAGTCGCAGTAACCATCTCCATCATCGATTCACTGCGATCCTTTGATATTGTCTATGTCATGACCAACACCAAGGCACGGGCCGCAGAAGTACTGGCCAGCTATATGTACTCCTCGGCCTTCCATTACCAGGACTATGGCTATGGCTCGGCCATTGCGGTTATCCAGTTCCTTATAACCTTTGGATTCATCGTTGTATATGTATCCAACACCCTTAAAAATGAATTACAGCGGTAAACGGAGGCTATTCCCATGACGATGTCTGCCAATCGACGCTATTTATTCAAAATTGCCTTTTATCTGGTGGGGACCCTCCTTGTAGCAAGCTGGCTGATCCCGATCGCCATCGCCTTTTTTACATCCCTTAAATCGATGGATGAACTCATGGCCAGTCCCAGAATGTGGGCTCCGCCAAAAAAATGGGTGTTCTCTAATTTTGCAGAGGTCTGGGCAAAGGTCGGCATGGCCCGCTATGTGGCGAATACCCTTATCATTACCATCCCCTCAGTTATTGGGGCCCTGCTTATTTCCAGTCTGGGAGCCTTTGCGCTGGCCTTTTATAAATTCAGGCTTAACAAGACCGTCCTTATCATCTTTATTACAGGCATGCTTATACCCTTCCAGATGCTGCTCATCCCGGTGTATCGTTTTTCCGATGCCACGGGGCTTATCAACACCTATCCGGGCATAATACTCTTCCACATCTCCTTTCAGCTCGGTTTCTGTACATTCTTCCTGCGTAATTTTATGAAACAAATACCTTACAGCCTTATCGAAGCGCCGAGAATTGATGGGGCAAGCGATTTTTACATTTACCGGAAAATCGTACTCCCCCTCTCGGTTTCTTCCATGGCAGCCCTCGGTGTTCTTGAGTTCACCTGGATCTGGAACGACCTGCTCTGGTCTCTGATACTTCTGCAGGTAGACCGGCTTAAACCGGTAACCCTGGGGCTTGCAAACATGCAGGGCGAGTTTATTTCTAACTACAACATGATCGCTGCCGGCTCTATCATCGCTGCAGCGGCGCCGCTCCTGGTCTTCCTGTTATTCCAGCGATACTTTATCGCAGGTCTTACGGTAGGAGCCGAAAAGGGCTAATAACCGCATAGGAGCTGTGTTGATAATCAAGTAATTATAAGGCCCTGGGTCGCCATGACTCAGGGCATTTTTATTATTTCTTCTTCCCCTGTGCCTGGTCCACCATCGCATCCAAAGAATCATCCTTTGATTCTTTTATCCGTTTTCTTTCAACAAAATGCAGGGCTTCCTGAGCCGCAATCTGGGCATGTTCATACCAGATGGTATAGAGCTCATTATTAATCGTACTGGGGTAAGGGGCGCCCTGCAAAGAAGAAACAAGATCAACAATAATATCAGATGCTTTTTTACGCATCGGCAGCCTCCTTATCACAAACCTCATACATCTAAGGTTACTCTTTCAAAACTCCCTGAGTTTTGAAAGAGCATCAACTTAAAAGACATTATAATACAAAATTTAAGTATTGTGATGGACAATTCATAAATTCTTTTAGATACTTTTATAATTCAGGAGGTCTTCATGTTTAAACAAAAACGTTTTGGACTTTTAGTCTGCATCGGACTACTATATCTTCTGTTAACCAGCCCTTTATTTTCTGAAACTCCAGGCTTCAACCCGGTAACACACAGGGTTTTACCCAATGGCTTAGAAATTTTTGTAGTAGAAAACCATGCGGTTCCCCTGGCTACGATTTGTGTAGTATTCAGAGGCGGAGCTTCTGCCCAGACACCGGAAAATGCGGGGATTTTTCATCTTTATGAACATATGCTTTTTGCGGGTAATGAAAAATATCCTACCCAGGCAGCCTTTACTGCCGCCTTAAACCGTATGGGAGTACCCAACTGGAATGGGGCCACGGGCAGCCAATACATTAATTACTACATCACTGTCCCCTCTAACCGGCTGGCAGAGGGTATAGAATTCTGGTCCTGGGCAGTTAAAAAACCTGTCTTTAACGAAGAAAAACTTGAAAAAGAAAAAGAAGTAGTCATTAACGAAATTCGGGGATACCACACCGATCCGGATCACATCTTTCAGAATGCCCTCGAGTCCAGAGTATTTACTCAATTCCCCTGGCGCAAAAACATAGATGGCCCGGAAGATAATATTCAGAAAGCTACCGTGGCAGCCCTTAAGCGGATGGGGGAAACCTATTACATACCCAGAAATACGGCCCTCATGATCGCCGGAGATGTGACCCCCAACGAAGCCTTTAAGCTGGCTGAACAATGGTTTGGTGACTGGCAGGGCGGTGCGGCACCTGTCATTGCAGAACCGCCCCAGGGTGGGTTCCCCCAAAACATACGGCTCTCCTATGCAGATGACACCTTCTATCAGGGGGTTTCCATGGTCCAGTTTCTCTGGCGGGGGCCCGATGTCCTCAGAAACACGAAAGATACCTACACCTCTGATGTGCTTCTGTTCCTCCTTTCTTCACCCGTAGGACGCTTTAAAAGCGATCTTATGGAAAAGGGCCCTGGACTTTATGACGAACGGTATATCGATTTTTCATACCCCACCAGCCGCGATGGTGGAGCCTATGGTTTTACCACCTACCTGAGAATGGGGATACCAGGCGCTCCCTCCATTGTCAGCCGGACCGAAAGCCTCAGGCAGCTTGTGCTGGAAGAATTCGCCGCCATCGCACAGGATCCGGAAGCATATTTTGGCAAGGAGGAACTGGAAAAGGCTAAGACAAAATTGATTGACCAGAACCTCCTTTCCATGGAAGTAGCCTCATCATTTGTAACAGGCACCCTCACCTTCTGGTGGTCCGTGGCAACCACAGATTATTTTTATACCTACGAACAAAACTGCAAAGCCGTTACTTTTAAGGACATCCAGGATATAATTCAACGCTATCTCACCGGTGTTGATGAAACCTCCCGGCCATCCATGGCCACCGCAGTCCGCTTTTCCACCGCCGATGGCTGGAAAGAAGCGGGTTTGCAGGAAGATTTAAAAAACTATGGATACCATGACATTTCAGCAGAGACCGCCTTCTGGTGGCAACAACAGCGATAGGGAGGATAATTACCATGAAACGATTATATACAATGCTGGCCTTTGGAGCCCTCTCACTTGCACTGTTTATTACAGGTTGCGCTTCAGCCCCCTTTCCGCTCGCCCCCGATACAGAGGCTTTTAAGGGCAATGTGCTCACTGCCTTTGAAAAGGAAAACCTTAAAAACTTTACAACCTTTACCTTATCAAACGGCATCCCCGTCATAGTAAAAAGAAGCAACGCAAACCAGGTCTTTACCATCACCCTGGTACTACGGGGCGGCAGCCTCTTAGCAAGCCCACAAACCGCAGGCTATGAACAGGTAGCACTGCAGACCATGACCCGGGGCAGCAAGGATTACACCTACGAAGATATTCAGACCCTGCTTGATGAAACCAGCTCAGCCCTGGGAGCCTCCAGCACCTTTGAATATGCAACCTTCAGCATTACGGGCCTACAGAAATACCAGAAAACCCTCCTCTCCCTGTGGGCCGATTGCCTTATTAACCCCAGTTTCAAAGAACAGGACTTTGCACAGGTACTTTCCGACGCCCAGCTTGCCCTGCAATCTAAAGAACAGGACCCGTGGACCAAAACAGCGGTAGTCATGAACCGGGAATTTTTTGGCCAACACCCTTACGGCAATGTCCCTGAAGGCACCATGGAATCCTTAGGAGCCATGAAGCTTCAGGATGCTACAAACTGGTATGCACAGCAATTTTCTGCCAATCGGATGTTCATTGTTGCCATCGGAGCGGTGGACCCACAGGAACTCCGTAAGGGGCTTGAATCGAGCGTAGCAAAAATTCCTGATAAAAAGGTTCCTCTTCCCCAAAGGGCCCCCAGTTTTTCCGTTTCATCCCGGCTGGTCCGCCAGGAATTTCCCGCATCCCGGGGCCTCGCCTATCTCAGGGGTGATTTCCCCGCACCCTCTCCCGCCGATCCGGATTATATGGCCTTGAATGTGGGACTCAAAATGATATCGGACCTCTTCTTTAATGTTGTCCGTGATAAATACGGCGCAACCTATTCACCCGCCGCCTATATCCGCGCCTTCCCGGTCAATTACGGCTCCCTGGTCATGTTCAAAACCAAAGTGCCGGACAAAATAAAATCCTATATTGATGAAGCCCTGGCCGACTTTGGCAGGGGATACTGCGTAGCTATCGACGCCGATACCGCGGAGGACCCCTCTGCCC
>JAIWNU010000228.1 GCA_020216655.1 Treponema sp.
AAGCAATTCCTGGGGCGAACCATAAAAATCCATATAACGGAACCCGTTCATATCAAGAATGCGGTGAACAACCTTGAGTATGATTGGAGAGTCATCCAATATAGCTATCTTCATGTCCCGCATAAAGCGGGATAGTTCGTCCTCCGCAGAAAGGGTTGCAAAAAAATGCTTAAAATGCTCCTCGTTAACGTCTGATTTAAGAATATAGTCAACCACCCCCAGACTAAAAAGGCGTTCTCGCAATTCCAGGGAATCACTGGAGGTTACCACCACAACGGGAATTTCTTTTTTAGCCGATTGGGGCATATCAATTATCAAAGATTCCGCGTCTCCATCGTCAAATTCCAAAGCAGTAATAACAAGATCAACCGTGTTCGATGAGAGGTACGTAAGGGCTTCTTTTTTCGAAGCCACACTATGAACAGTATGACCGCATCGGAGGATAATTTCCTGCATTACTTTTCTGAATAATTCACTTCTATCAATATGTAAGATCTGCAACATGTGCCTACCCTCGTTGGCTCAAATATAAAGTATTTTCTGTCAACTGAAAAGAAGGGCCTCGACTAATAAGAAGCCTTTTAGTATGCTAATGGGTACAGAATTGTCTTAGGAGGGACCTATGGGAATACTGATGCGGATACTGGCTTCAATCACCACTGTCTATATGATTCTCCTCTTTTTAAGAATCATGCTCAGCTGGTTTGACAGCCCCCTTTCGCTGGGACGCTCAGCGGACCTTATTAGCAGGGTCACCGATCAATATTTAAACTGGTTTCGCCGTTTTCCCCAGCTGCGAACAGAACAGCTCGATTTTTCTCCCCTTGCGGCCCTCGCGGTGCTTGCTTTAGCGAACAATATTTTTTTAACCATTGCAGTCTACGGCCGTATTACGGTGGGCATAATCCTATCTATGCTCCTTTCCAGCATCTGGTCCGCAGTTGCCTTTGTAGTCAGTTTCTTCATCGTAATACTTGTCGTGAGGCTTATTGCCTATATACTCGGAAGCAATAATGTCCACCCAATCTGGCGTTCTGTGGACGCTCTCTCAAAACCGCTTTTGTATCGGGTAAACCGCCTTATATTCCGTGATCGGCTTGTCACTTACAAAACAGGCATTTTAACCACCGTCATCGTACTCCTTGCCATCCGTATTGCAGGAGGCATACTGGTAAGTCTAATCTCCAACCTGCTGGTACGGCTCCCCTTTTAAATATTGTTGTAAGGAATCGCATTGTTTCTCAACGAACTAAGGGCTTCCATCAACACACTCAAAGGGGCAGGATCTCAGACCTGCCAAATTTTAGCACGGCTCGGTATTGCCGATATTGCCGCTCTCTTAAGTTATTTTCCACGGGACTGGGAAGACCGCAGCCATTTTGTAAGCCTTTCTCAGTGGAACCAGGAACGACAGGTCTATACTATCGCCCGGGTGCTCGCCCATGAATGGTTCGGTTATCCTAAAAAGACCCTTAAAGTCCATATCGAAGATGAAACAGGTCGTGCAGAGCTTATCTGTTTTAATCGCCCATTTCTCGAAAAACAACTGGTTGTCGGAAAACAATATATTATTTCAGGACAATTCTCCTATAGGTACGGGAGTCTTCAATCGACCAATTTTGAAATAGAAAATGCTGAACAGGCACGTACTTCCACAGAGTTTCCATTTCTGCCGATCTATCCGCTCAGCGCTGGGTTATCTCAAAAAATACTGCGTCGGCTCATGTATCAGGCACTCCATATATACGGGAAAAATCTGGAAGAAGAACTGCCGGAGCCGGTTCTTAAAAAATATGGGCTATTATCTAAAAGTGCAGCCCTGCATGCTATTCACTTCCCTAAAAGCCGAGATGAACTGGAAGCAGCAGTGCGGCGCATCAAATTCGAAGAACTCTTTTATCTTGAAGTGCTTATTGGCCGCAGAGCTTTGGAACGGCGCCAAGAATACAGGCGGCAGGAACCAGCATTGCCAAGTCTTGGCAATTCACTGAGCCAGGGACTAAGCCCATTGCAGCAGCGCCTGGCAGAACGGCTCCCTTTTAAGCTGACCTACGGCCAATTGAACGCCATAAACGAAATCAATCATGATATGGCGGGCCCTCATCCGATGGCGCGGCTATTACAGGGAGACGTGGGATCCGGCAAGACCCTTGTTTCGTTTATGGCGGCCCTTCGGGCCCTTGAATATGGCGGCCAGACTGCCATACTAGCACCGACGGAACTTTTAGCCCGCCAGCATGCGGAAAATGCCGCGCGGCTCTTGGAACCCCTCGGGCTTTCTGTGGCCTTTTTAACGGGAAATATCAAAGCCGCGGGCCGCAGTGCCCTCCTTAAGGCTTTAGCAGCGGGCCACATACATATCGTTATTGGCACCCATGCCCTCTTTTCTGCAGATGTCCGCTACCACAAGCTCAGGCTTGTCATTATCGATGAACAGCACCGTTTCGGGGTACTCCAGCGGAGCGCTATTATGGCTAAAGGAGACCATCCAGACCTCCTTATGATGAGCGCTACGCCCATTCCCCGAACCCTGGCATTGACCGTGTTTGGTGACCTGGATGTTTCGGTCATTAAAGATGTACCGCCGGGCCGCAAGACCGTAAAAACCCATTTGGCTAAGCAGTCCAACGAAAAAAAAGTCTATGACTTTGTACGACAAGAACTCGCCGCAGGCCACCAGGCCTATTTTGTCTATCCCCTTATCGAAGGAGATGAAGGCTCAAGCAGCAGCGGAAACTTAAAAAACGCCGAAGCCATGGCAAAGAGACTCGCGTCATCAATTTTTCCAGAGTACCGCGTAGCCCTGGTACATTCCCGGCTCGACGAAGATGAAAAACGCAAGACCATGACAGCCTTCCGCGCAGGAGACATACACATTCTTGTTGCGACCAGCGTTGTCGAAGTCGGTGTTGATGTCCCGAACGCAACCTGTATGGTAATAGAACATGCCGAGCGTTTCGGCCTTTCCGCACTTCACCAGCTTCGGGGCCGGGTCGGCCGGGGACAGGCTCAATCCTATTGTTTTTTAGTCTATAGCGATCGGCTTACAGAGGACGGAAAACAACGCCTAAAGGTAATGTTGGAATACAGCGACGGCTTTACTATTGCAGAAGAGGATCTAAAACTGCGGGGTCCTGGACACATCGCAGGGACAGCACAATCGGGATATATTAATCTAGGTCTTGCAGATCCTGTAGAGGATTCGGCGCTGCTCGAAGTCGTCCGGGAAGAGGCATTTAGCATCCTAGAACGGGATCCGGGGCTCCTTGCTCCAGAACATCTGGTTATCCGGCAGGTTTTGGAACGGGCTCCGCCCTTTGCTCAGGTAGTCTTGTAAGGAACCTGAACCGTTACCCGGCAGCCCCCTTCAGCATTTAGCGGACTTTCAATAAGAAGCTCAGCCTTTAATTGGGAACAGAGGGCCCGAACTAAAAGCATTCCCGTTTTTTCTTTACTTTGATTCACGTACCCATTGCCATTGTCTTCTACAAAAAACTCTATCCCCTTGTCATGAGTTGTAAGACCTATTTCAATCTTGGGAACGCGATTATGGGGAATACCATGTGTAAATGCATTGGATACAAGTTCGTTTACAATGAGTCCCAGAGGAACGGCCCGTTCTAGTTCAATTTCGCAATGATTCAGAGATTCTTTCCGCTCGATCCTTCCTCCGTTATATCCGCTCTGGTAATAGGCAAGTATGCCCCGGACATATTCATCAAAAGGAAGGTGCGTATATTGATTAGCTCCAAACAGCTGTTGGTACACCAACGCCATAGAATTGACCCGGCCTTGTAATTGACTAAGGGCATCAAGAGCATCTTCCGATTGGACCTGCTGTATTTGGAGAGAAATCATACTTATAAGGACCGAAAGATTGTTTTTAACCCGATGATGCACTTCTTGGATAAGCGCATCCTTTTCCTGGAGCTCGTGAACCAGATTAGTCTCCCTTTTAAGGATCTCCTCCTCCATTATGGCAAAGCTTTCAGAAAGCTTGTCCATTTCTCGGAAACCGGTGGGTGAAAGCCGATGAATCGTGCCATCTGATCGGGCAGTCATTTCAGCATAATTAGACAGAACAACAAGGCTCTTGGCGATTTTCCGAAAGAAGAAGAACATGAAGGCAAACACGAGAACTGCCATAGAAAAGATAAGGAATATAAAAAGCTGTTCAGCAGCCTGGGAGGGCATAAAATACTCATCTTCGTACAAGCCCGCTGCAAGAACTAAATGATGACTTTTAATATACCTCATGAGGACAATTTTGCTCCGTTCCTTCGGATCTTCAGGATTTTTCCAGCTGTAATCAAAGCGAACAATATCGCTCATGGAGGTAATTTGTTCTGCATCAGGCTCTAATAAAAGTCCCTTGAGGGATGCGATTTCGAACCCGACCCTTATTTTTTTACTATTCGTGCTATAGGTTA
>JAIWNU010000229.1 GCA_020216655.1 Treponema sp.
CCTATGGCAAGTATCAGGACGCTCAGATACGGATTATACAGAACGAGTTGCATTTGATACCTATTATATTCAAAGTTGGTCAATTTGGCTTGATCTATGGATATTATATAAAACTGTGGGTGTTGTTTTTAAAGGAAAGGGAGCGTATTAGTGAAGCTTTATCGTTTTTTCTTTGTCTATTTTTTGTTAACCGTTTATTTACTCACTCCTGTTTTTTCTCAGAACCGCAGCATACAGACCTTGTATCCTGATTTGCAAAAAGACAAACTCATTTTATTTTCTACTGAAGATGGTTCTTTAGAAATTCTTGAAGGATCAAAACAAAAAACACAGTTTGAACCTAAACTTGAACCACCCTTTGGCTTTAAAGATATTATACAACAAGGAAAACCGACTTTTGTAATAGAAACGGTACGCTTGCTGCCCCTCTCTAAGCCCGTTTCTATCTCTCGTATTTATGCGGCTTTAAGCCGTATTCGTGATCTAGCGGGCAGAACATATCAATCAGCAAGCAGAGGCAAAGAAGTCCCCCTTTTTGAAACCGCTTCAAGGATTGAAAGTCTTAAACGTACTAATCCAGTACAGGATCCAGTTTTTCCAAATAATGAAAATATAAAAATTCCAACTAGTGATAGCTTTTATATTTCGCTCAAGGATATAAATTTCGGAAATTCTTTTTATAAGGTAGATATGAGAACCTATGACAAAGGTTTTCTGTTTATATTAAGCAATGCGAAAAGTCTTTCGTACGGTATTATTCCTGTTATTGGCGAAAATAAGTTTATTTCTATTTTGTATGTTGAACCCTTAACCGAAGGCTTGTTGTTATACAATCAGGCAGGAGCTCAAGTCGGTTCTCTTATCTCCTCCCAGGTTCACATGCCTTCTGCAATCAGAAAACGGCTAGATGTATTTATTGACTGGTTTTTGGATGGTCTAGGCCAATAACCTTTCCTCGCTGGCCTGTGAGTTCCAGGTACGCCAGGTCCGCTAGGCCAAAGCCGCTGTTTTTAGTCATGCTCGTTGCATAGTGATCATAGAGCATGTCTTCGTACATTTTTCCCGCAAAGCCTTCGTCAATAAGCTCTGACTTCATGACGGTTTTCCGCATACCTTCGAGCAGGTTCTTTACTAGGAAGCTTTCCAGGGATTCACACTGTTCATAGAGCTTGCTTTTTTTGTCTATCTGGACCTTTGAGGTATGGCTGCCTGATGTTACCGCCGCCGGTTTTTCATTAGCTTCGGTTTTACTTTCTGTTTTTTTTGCCTTTTCTAGCAGGTCTGCAAAGGAAGCATCACTTTCAGCTTGCACCGATCCTGCTGACCCGTTTATTAAATTCTGCTGCACTAAATAGCTGCCATACTCCCCTATCTTCATAAAAGCGCCTACCCTCTAACTTACCGCTTTAAGCCCGTTGCAATGCCGAGCATGTTGTCGCTGGTCTGAATGGTCTTTGAATTAAACTCGTAGGCCCGCTGGGCTACGATGAGATTGACCATTTCCCGCACCACCGACACGTTGGACATTTCAAGGAACTTGTGAACTACCTTGCCCATACCGTCGAATCCGGGCCGGCCCGCAATGGGATTACCCGATGCATTGGTTACCTTAAAAAGGTTTTCGCCCACTGCGGTAAGTCCAACCGGGTTCGGGAAGCGATACAGTTCCATTTGACCTACCTGAATAGGATCATCCCTGCCGGGAACCTTTACAGAAATGCGGCCGTCCTGGGATACGCTCAACGTCTCGGGGATAAAGCCTTCGGGCAGCACCACATCAGGCAGTACATGATAGCCGTTTGATGTTACAAGTCTGCCGTCGCTGTCGATTTTAAAGGCCCCATCCCGGGTATACGCATAGGTTCCGTCGTACATCTGAATACGGAAAAAGCCATCTCCCTGTATGGCGAAATCTGATATGTTTTCCGTGTTCTGCAGCGGTCCCTGGGTGAACATCCGCTGGGTGGCGGAAACTTTAACACCATGCCCCATCTGAACACCAACGGGCGTAACCGTATCTTCCGTTGCAGGAGTTCCTGCGGTTTTTATGGTCTGATACAAAAGATCCTCGAAATCGGCCCGCACTTTTTTGAAACCTGACGTGTTTACGTTCGCCAGGTTATTTGAAATCGTATCAATATTCGCCTGCTGGCCAATCATGCCGGACGCGCCGGTCCACAAGCTTCGTACCATTTATCCCCCCTACACCCGCACTACTTCGTTAATCAATTTACCCAGCATAGCATCTTCTGCCTGCACTACCTTTTGGTTTGCTTCATAGGCACGGTTTACTTCAATCATCTGAACCATTTCGGTGACCGGATTCACGTTGCTGGCTTCCACAAAACCCTGTTCAACCTTGGGCCGCTTGCCTGCTTCAATGATATGGGCCGGCCCCGATACATCCGTATCCTTATACAGGCTCGAACCCTGTTTTTGGATATACCGGTCGTTTTCAAAATCGACTATTTTAAGGGTATCCAGGAGCACCGTATTTTCCCAGGTGTTTGTTTCTTTTGATGCAAATACCTCTGGATCATCGGGATAGTCGGCGTTTACCCATACCCGGCCGTCCTTATCTACCTTAAAGTTATTCGCCTTTATTCTGATAGGGCCATGTTCGCCCAATACAGGATAGCCTTCTTTTGTTTCAAGGTACCCCTCTTTACCAAGCTGGAATGAACCGTTTCGTGTATAACGCTCTCCATAGGGAGTTGCCACAGCAAAAAAGCCTTTGCCATCCAGGGCAAGATCAAAGTCATTTTCCGTTTCCTTCATGGCCCCCTGTTCAAAACTCGTAAAGAGTTCGTTGAGTTCCACGCCGGTTCCTATTTTACCAATAATGGGGGCCGCGTCGGCTGAACCGAAGGGATGCTGATAGACGCCGTCATCGTTCAGGCGCCGCATGAGAAGCTCCGGGAATGCCTTGTGTACCGCAATATCTTTTTTATAGCCGTCCACATCTACGTTCGCCAGATTATTCGAAACCGCATCGAGCCGGTATTGCTGTGCGGTCATACCGCTCGCGCCGGTGTACCATCCTCGTATCACGATCGTTGCCTCCCTATTTAATATCGGCAGCAGAGAACTGTACCTTAAGGGATGATGAAAAGGGATGATGAACGGGAGTTGGATTTAGGGATTTATGAAAACAAGTAAATTTTTGACCGACTCTCTTCAAGCGGAGACAGCAAAGAATGGACTGCACTGAAAGATAAAACCTTTGGTGCAGTCTTTCTCGTTGAATATATTATTTATATCGTGCCGACATTATTGCTAACACCTAGAAGTCTGTTACAACTTCAAGTAACCCTGCTTGAAAGCATCTGGGAATAAGAAGAGTTTTTCCCCAACTGCAAACTTCACACGAATGTGTTTCCCAGCTTTATCGATCTTTGTAACTATACCATCACCGAAGCTCTTATGCTTAACCGCATCGCCTTCCGAAATCTCCGGTATAACAAACTCTTTCATTTCCTCATCGGCTTGCGTGCTGGTGCTATAAGGGTTCTTATGCTCGGCTACTTTCGACAGCGGAGGCTTAATTCCAAACTGCCCCGTAACATATGTTGTAGCAGATGGTTTTGGATCAGGCTTTGGCACATCTGCAACGGGCTTAACATCTTTTTCAATTGCTTCTTCGAACGCCGAGTTGATGGATTCCATTGTAGCCTGTTGATTGTAAAACAGTCTATCATATTCTTCGCGTTTGATGACGGTATCCCAGCCACCGATATCCTTTCCTTCGTGCTTGTCGATACCGGTATAGGAAAGGCTGCTGTCTTCGTAACGCTTGAACTTAAAAATGGCATCGTTCA
This sequence comes from Treponema sp., assembly GCA_020216655.1. Classification (GTDB taxonomy): domain Bacteria; phylum Spirochaetota; class Spirochaetia; order Treponematales; family Breznakiellaceae; genus Gracilinema. The sequence continues at coordinate 3,819 of JAIWNU010000229.1, forward strand.
TCAGGCTTGCATTAAATACCCCAAGGCTACAAAGAAGTTCAAAATCCTTTACGTTTAAGCCCGTTACCTTTTTAAACAATCCCGGCTCAAGCTGAGTTATAACATCTCTGAGTGACCGCTCGCGATAATCAGTGAGATACATAAATATCGGAATACGGGTAGCAAACTTGATGAGCTTTTCCTGAATCTGCTTCCGAAGAGACTTATATTCCTTTTCCTCTTCTGAGATTTCCTTTTTCTCCTTCGGAGTCATCTTCTCGGATTCTTTCTTGGCTTTCTTTACCGCTTCTGACTTGTTGATAATAGTCTGAATATCTTGATTCAACGAGCGGAAACCTTCAATGCTCATAAGAGCGTCGAGAGCTTCTTTGTTATTCATTAGGCGTTGCAGAGTGTCATTATCGACATTTACCAGTAGCGCAGATTCCCAGCGCTTTGCAAGCAAAGTAGCAGAAGTTCCGGCCATTGCGATGTCGAGAATGTCCTGCGCATTA
>JAIWNU010000230.1 GCA_020216655.1 Treponema sp.
TCTACGATAAGGATCTTTCAGGCCGGGTGGTCTTGATTATGGGAAGCGAAGGCTCGGGTATTTCCCGGCTTCTTAAAGAAACCTGTGACGGCATGGTGACCATCCCGACCGGTGGTAAAGTCGATTCGCTTAATGTATCGGTGGCTGCGGGGGTTCTCCTGTACGAAGCCCGCAGGCAGCGCCACGGGAAGCAGTAAACACTGAAACATCAGGAGTAAAAAAGTGAAAAAGTCACGGGTCGTGCTGCTGAGATGCGAGAGCTATGATGATGATGCGGTGTTCAAGACGGTCAGGCGGGGGCTCGAGCTCCTTGGGGGGCTTGAATCGTTTATCCATATTGATGAACGGGTACTGCTTAAGGTCAACAACCTGGCGTCTTCAAAGCCCGAAGAGGCGGTGACAACCCATCCTGCGGTTTTCCGCGCTGTCGGGAAGCTTTTTAAGGAACTGGGCTACCGGAAGCTCTCCTACGGCGATTCTCCCGGCTTTGAAAAACCCGCCGCAAGCCTTGGCAAATCAGGCTACACCCGCATCGCGGAGGAACTTGATATCCCTCTGGGAGACTTTGATACGGGTAGGCGGATCGATTTTCCCGAAGGGAGGGCATGGAAAAGTTTTGACATTGCCACGGCGGTTTTGCAAAGTGACGCTCTCGTTTCTCTTTCCAAAATGAAAACCCACGCCCTGGCTCGGATTACCGGGGCGGTCAAAAACCAGTTCGGCTGTGTCTATGGGCTTAACAAGGCAGCCTTCCATGTAAATCTGCCTTCGGGCACCCAGTTCTCCCGGATGCTGGTGGACCTGAACCGGCTCTTAAAGCCGCGGCTCTATATTATGGACGGTATTGTAGCCATGGAGGGAAATGGCCCCCGGGGAGGCGTTCCGCGGCCAATGAATTGCCTCTTGTTTTCCACTGATCCGGTAGCTTTGGATGCCACCTTTTCCAGGCTCATCAATCTGGATCCTTCCTATGTGGCAACCAATTTTTATGGCGAGGAGTATGGACTCGGGACCTACCGTTCGGAAAACATTGAACTTTTGGGGGACCCCATAGAGTCTTTTATCGCCTACGATTTCGATGTGGTGCGAAAACCCTTGCACTTTAAAAGTGACAATGGAAACGAGGTCCTTGTTCCCCAGGCTGCACGCACCCTGGGATCCTATGTTACTCAGCGCTGGGCTCCCCGGCCCCGCATAGTGGACGAAAATTGCATCAAATGCGGTATCTGTGTGGATGCCTGTCCGGTGGAAGGCAAGGCGCTGCAGTTTATAAAGCCGGGCCGCAAAGCACCGCCTGAGTACAATTACTCTAAATGTATTCGCTGTTTTTGCTGCCAGGAGATGTGTCCCCAAAAGGCAATAGAAGTTGAGACACCGCTCATTTATAGGTTGTTCGGAGATAAAAAGGAATAAACCATGACGGTTAAAGAAATAGCCCGCCTTGCGGGGGTTTCTATTGGTACGGTGGATCGGGTGCTTCACGGCCGCGGTCGGGTATCGGCGGAAACAAAGGAAAAAATCGAGCAGATAATTAAAAGCACCGGTTTTACCCCCAACCCTATCGCACGGGGACTAAAACGGAGCAGGCCCTACACTTTTGTGGCCCTCCTGCCAAACCGATCTCAGGATTCAGGCTATTGGGGGCAGGGCTATGGAGGCCTGCAGTCTGCGGCTGACGAACTTTCTGCTTTAGGAATTAAGACCCTGTGCATCGAATATGACCGCTACGATCCCAAGTCTTTCCGGGAAGCCCGAGCAAAGTTTTCCGCCATGCAGTGTGACGGCCTTCTTTTACCCCCCATTATGCCGGAAGAAAGCCGCGATTTAATAGAAAGCATAGAAGGAAAAATCCCCTACATCTATTTTGATGCGGATCTACCGGGTACTAGTCCCCTTTGTGTGATTGGTCAGGATGCTTTCCGGGGCGGTATGCTTGCGGGGCGCCTGGCCCAGCTCCTTTCTGCGGGTAAACAGGGTTCGTTTGGCGTTTTGGTTGCCCATCAGGAAGATTACCACATCCTGCGGCGCCGGGATGGTTTTTATAACTACGCCCAAGAGCACGACATAAAGGTGTTCCAACAGCAGGGAGTAGATTTGGAGCATCCCGATGCAGCCCGGGAACTTATTAAAAGCCTGCTCAATTCCCATAATGACCTGCTTGGCGTTTTTGTAACAAGCGCCTCGGCCCATAGAATTGCTGAAGCTGCTCGGGAACTACGTGAAACAAACAAGTTCATTATCATTGGTTATGACCTGGTTCCAGAAAACCACCGTCTTTTGCAGGAAGGTCATATCGATGCAATTATTTCCCAGCGGCCCGAATATCAGGCTCGCCGGGGCCTATTGAACCTGTATCGTGCAATCGTGCTTGGCAAGACTATACAAAAACGGGAAGAAATACCCCTGGATTTGTATCTGCCCGAAAACACGCCCCCCTTTCATGCGGACCATGGGAAGCGGGGTTCTGCTGCTCATCATGATGCTTTGACTTCCGCTGCACAGTGACGCCTTTTATACACGCACTATTTTAAGCTCTTTACCGCTTCCCGCTCGATACCGAGACAGGCTTTGTATCGGTTAAAATAGGCTTCAAAACCGGCCACATCCCGTGGATCCGGATGCAAAGGTTCACCCATACTCTGCGCGATGAGGCTATCCAGGAAGTCGGGGAGACTAAGATTTTTTTGTTCCCTCACAAGATAGGCTGCAAGGAGGGCCATACCCCAGGCCCCGCCTTCTCCTGCGGTAGCGGGAAGACTCACCGCTGTATTCGTTGCTGCTGCCATGAGGCGCTGACCCGTCTTCCCCTGCTTAAAGAAGCCTCCGTGGCCGCGGATTTCCTTTACCCGGACGCCCTCTTCTTTGGTAAGTACATCTAAGCCAACCCTGAGGGCGCATAGAGAAGTGAACAGGAGGGAGCGAATGACGTTTTCCAAGGTAAAGGTGCTGTCTGGGGTACGGACAAAGAGGGGCCGCCCCTCGCTAAAGCCGGTCAGGTGTTCGCCGGAAAGGTAACTAATGTGGAGGAGATTTCCCGCGTCGGCGTTTCCCTGCAGGGCTAAGGGGGTTAGGGTTTCGTATAGCTTTCCTGTCGGAACATCAAAACCGAGCGCTTTGGCCGCCTGGCCGAAAAGGCTTATCCATGCATCTAAGTCAGAAGATCCATTGTTCGAATGGGCCATGCCGACCGGTTTCCCGTCAGGGGTAGTAACCACATCGATTTCTTCATGTGGTTTGGAAAGATTTTTTTCAAGGACTATCATGGCAAAGACCGAGGTACCTGCGGACACGTTGCCTGTGTTGGGCCGCACGCTGTTGGTTGCCACCATGCCAGTACCCGCATCCCCTTCCGGAGGGCAAAGGGGTATGCCTGCTTCCAGGTTGCCGCTTGGGTCTAGGAGCTTGGCGCCGGAGGGACTCAGCTTTCCCGCTTCTGCCCCCGCAGGGAGTACCCTGGGCAGTATATCCCGGAGTTTCCAGGGATACTGCCGGGGCGCCACAAGCGTATCAAAGGCAGCCATCATCCTTTGGTCATAATCACCTGTGTCAGGATTGATAGGAAACATCCCTGACGCATCACCCACACCGAGGACCCGCTGGCCGGTAAGTTTCCAGTGGACATAGCCTGCAAGGGTCGTGAGGTAGTCGATCCGGGACACATGGTTCTGATTTTCTAAAATAGATTGATATAAGTGGGCGATGCTCCAGCGCTGGGGAATGGCGAAGTTAAATAGTTTACTGAGTTCAGCGCAAGCTTGTCCTGTAATATTATTCCGCCAGGTTCTAAAAGGAGTGAGGAGATTTCCTTCTTTATCGTGAACAATGTAGCCGTGCATCATGGCGCTGAAACCCATGGCTGCATACCGTTTGGGTGTTAGTCCGTAAGTTTTTTGAACCTGTGCTGTCAAATCTGCATAGCAGCCTGCAAGCCCCTTCCACACCTCATCGAGATCGTAGGTCCAAATTCCCTCCCTCAGGCTGTTTTCCCACTCATAAGACCCCGATGCAAGGGGTGTACTGTCCGGGGCAATAAGGGCAGCCTTAATTCGTGTGGACCCGAATTCGATACCCAGAATAGCTTTGCCGGATGCGATAATTTCTTTGCTAGCCTGGGGGCTTAGTTTTTTTGTTTGGTTCATGTAAGGCTCCTATAAAAAGTCAACCGGGAGGTTGACGATTTTAACTCATAGAGACCGGCAACGCCGATCATGCGGTTTTCGCTATGGAGATCCGCAT
>JAIWNU010000231.1 GCA_020216655.1 Treponema sp.
GGAGAATGGGTAAAACAAGAGCTGGTACAGTTTTGTGCGCTCCTTTCACAACATAGTGCATGGCAAAGTAAGGACCAGATACAAGGGCCGCTCCTCCCCAAGGATGCTCTCGGGAGCAATGCTACCACAACTACGAGGACTATCTGCAGGGATGAAACCGTGGCAGATAGTCATAGTTCTCAGGATTGGTATATAACGGTAACAAGCGGCGCTACCCCTGGCCTTCCGAACAGAACAGAACGTTACGCGGATACCACCATAAAAGCCGTAAAAATGGTGAGTAAAAAGAAAAAATAGCTTTTTCAAAACTCCCCAAGTAACTCTCTCAGTTACTCTTCGAGTTTTGAAAAAGACTACGCTGCTTGTATGGTTAGATGAGGTCCTTAAACAGGTTCTCCAATTCATGTTTGGGCAGTGCTCCCACCCGCTGACGTACGACAGAGCCATTTTTAATAACAAGCAATGTTGGTATCGATACAATACCAAACCGGTTAGCCAGTTCGCTTTCCTCATCCACATTTACTTTGCCGACCTTAAGTTTTCCCGCATATTGGCTGGCTATCTGGTCGACGAGGGGGGCAATCATTTTGCAGGGCATGCACCATTCTGCCCAAAAATCTATAAGAACGGGGAGTGAGGACTGCATCACTTCTGCATCAAAATTGGATGCGGTCAGCGTAACTTCTGTGCTCATGGGGGGCTCCTTATTATTTCTGAATGCGGTAACGCGAAAAACGCCTGCCTATATACTACTTAAATAACTGAAAAAAAGCAAAGGGAGAAAATAAAGGAGCCCCTAGGCTCCATCCCTGTACCAAACTTAAAAAAAACAGTATATTCCATTGTCTATGCTATCATTATTTATCCAGATTTTATTTACCATTTTTATCGTTATCGATCCCTTTGGGCTTGTTCCCATGTATATTGGCCTTACCGCACGACTCAAGTCGGAAGAAAAAAAACGGACCATAAAACGGGCGGTTTTTACAGCCTTTGTGATTTTGTCCTTATTTATAATAGCCGGCAAGTGGCTGCTGCTCATATTAAACATACATCCTGGGTCCTTTTTTATAGCCGGCGGCATTATGCTCTTTATTGTGTCCCTGGAAATGCTGTTTGGACAGGCAAATAGGTCAAAGGTTTCCAGCAATGAAAATCCTTTGGAAGAAGATGAAGATGAACGGACTTCGGTAGCAATTTTCCCCTTGGCCATTCCCATGCTGGCAGGGCCCGGTGCAATCACTACCATACTGCTTTTTACCAGTTCTACCCATTCGGTGGTACTGGTTATGCCCATGCTCTTCGTGGCGGTTATCCTTACGCTGACTGCGGCTGCCCTGGCCATGGGTGCGTCGGAGTATATACTCAAAGCTCTCGGCCGCACCGGTGTATCAGTCATTGAACGGATAATGGGCCTCCTTCTTTCGGGCCTTTCTGTCCAGTTTGTGTATGACGGCCTTGTAAAACTAGGCGTTCTTGTAAAGGTTATACAATGAAATCAATTGAATTGCTCGCCCCCGCTGGATCCCCCGAAGCCCTCGATGCGGCCATACATGAAGGGGCAGATGCAGTATATCTGGGGCTTAAAAATTTTAATGCCCGCCTGAGGACTAGCAATTTTGCCTATTCCCAATTCGAAGGGGCTGTAAAGAGTCTGCATCGGATGGGGAAACGGATCTACGTTACGGTCAATACGGTTTTTGAGCAGCGCGAAGCTGACCGGATGTACCAGTTTTTAAAATACCTGGCTGCCATAGGTCCTGATGGGATTATTGTCCAAGACTTCGGCGTTGCACGTATGGTCCGGCAGCACTTCCCTGCTTTAAAACTACACGCTTCCACCCAGATGAACGTGTCAAGTTCAAGAGGTGCTAACGTACTTTCCCGGCAGGGCTTTAGCCGTGTTGTGCTGAGCCGGGAACTTACCATGGAAGAAATCAAGACCATAAGGGAACGAACTACCATGGAACTTGAACTCTTTGTCCATGGAGCCCTCTGTGTCAGCGAATCGGGACTTTGCCTTTTTTCAAGCTATCTGGGCGGAAAATCTGCCAACCGTGGCATGTGTACCCAGGCTTGCCGCAGACTATATAGGAATAATGACGAATCTGGCTATTATTTCAGCCCTGCGGATCTCCAGCTTATCGATCAAGTTCCAGTCTTTGCAGATATTGGAATTGCATCGCTTAAAATTGAGGGCCGCATGAAAAGTGCTGAATATGTGGGGACAGTGGTTTCTGCCTATCGGCATCTTCTTGATAATCTGGAGGGCAACAGAGAACAGGCCCTCGAAGAAGCAAAAGCTATTCTGCGGCATGATTTTGCCCGTCCAAAAACCTCTTTTTATATGGATACCGCAGGGCCCTCTGCATGGCTGGATCCAAACCAGGCCGGAGGCACCGGAATACCTCTGGGAACAATCTATAAAGTCCGGGGAACCGGTGCAGACCGACGGGGTTTGTTGGGAAAGACCTCGGTCACTATTGAAGCCGGCGATTCAATCCGGCTTCATAAAAAGGATGATTCAGAACGCAAATCCCATAAAATCAGCCAGGTAGCAGTGACCGACGAAGGTGTTTGGGTATCCATACCGGACAATTTTGATATTGGGGATTCGGTGTATATTATCCAAACCCGGGCAATGACAAAGCGTTACCCCTCGGTATTGCCCAAAGATCTGAGCCCTTTCAGGCGCATGCCAGGAAGAGAAAGTGCTCCGGAAGTATCGCTTCCCCTGCCGGGGAAAACAGAAAAGGATCTGTTCCCCGAAGGCATTTATGCTGCGGTGTCCCGTATCGAAGACCTCTTTGTCCTGCAGTCTGCAAAACCGGTTCGGGCCATGCTGTCCTATACCCGTTCCGTGGCAAAGGCCATCCTGGAAGGAACCGGGCCCCTCCCATTTTCTAAAAATGAACTGATTCTCGTTCTTGATCCCTATTATCCAGAAAAACTGGACAGTATTTTTTCAGATGAGATTCCGCAGCTGCTTGAGAAGGGATACCGGCAGTTTGTGGTAAACAATCTTGCTCATCTTTCGCTCTTTAGGAATACCGAAGCTCGTCTTATTGCCGGCCCCTATCTCTACAGTTTTAACAGCTGGTCCTTTGCCCAGCTCCATGAACAGGGGCTCATCTTTAAGGTGACTCCTGTGGAAAATAACCGCCAAAACCTGGAACGGACTGTCAGTGAAAATCTGCGGCCCTATACCTTTGTGACCCTCTTCGCATACCCTGCCTTGTTCCGTATCCGGGCTAATCTTTCCGAGCGGTATACTTTTGAGTATTTTTCTGACGGCAAGGATGAAAATTTTAGGCTTATTACCGGTGAAGACGGAAGTTTAGTAATTCCTGAGCAGCCTTTTTCTATTGTTGACAAGCAGGAGTTTCTTAAGGAGGCCGGTTTTAGCCGCTTTATTCTGGACTTTACCGGTCCTCCCTTAAAAAAGGTTGACTATAAGGATGTAATGTCGGCCCTTAAAGCGGGTAAAAGTCTTCCCAATACTACCCGCTTTAACTGGAAGGATGGCTTTTATTCGAACCCCGACGAGGGGCCTAAAAAACCATCGTCTCAACCATCGGTTCCTCGGCAATTTCGGAAGCCATAAGGCCGCTAGTATCCAGCTCTTCTTCAGCTGCTAAAGCGGCTGCGGCCAGATCTTCCTTGGTTTCTTCGCTCTGGCTTTCTTTTTTGTCGGAGAAATCGGGGCGGAATTCTACATGCTCTGCAATAATAACAATTTTTGCCCGGGGTTTGCCGTCAGGTCCTTGCCACCGTTCCTGTTTGAGCCTCCCGACTACCCGTACACCCCGGCCTTTATGGCCCAGGGTATGACAGCTTTCTGCGAGTTTTGACCAGGTTTCCACTTCAAAAAAACTTACTTCCTTTTCAAAGCCCGTGTCCTGTTTGTAAAAGCGGTTGGATGCTAGACTGAAGGTACAGACCGGGGTCCCCTTTGGCGTGGAACGGAGCAAAGGATCCCGGACGAGATTTCCTTCGATCAATATGGAATTTAAATTGTTCATCGGTGCCTCCCGATACATAGGATGGGGACCGATATGGGTCCCGTGTTAACGTCATCCTTTGTACGGGGCATTCATTGTTTTTTGCTTTAATCGGAATACCGAAGAAAGACGTTCTTGCCGTTTTTATTCGGTGAGCAGCTTAACAATATAAAGCTGGATGTACAATTTAAGCGATT
>JAIWNU010000050.1 GCA_020216655.1 Treponema sp.
GTAAATTCGATAAGAACTCCTACAAGGTATCAGGTGGTTTGCATGGCGTCGGTGTCTCGGTTGTTAACGCCCTCTCTACCTGGTGCGAAGTTTACGTTCACCGGGAAGGGAAAATATACTTCCAGAAATACCATATCGGAGTTCCTGAAGAGTCTGTAAAAGTTATTGGAACCACCGATAAACGGGGAACCATAGTACGCTTTTTAGCTGATGCTACTATTTTTGAAACCACAACCTACAACTTTGATGTTCTTTCCAACCGCCTGCGGGAGCTGGCCTTTTTAAATAAGGGCATTAAAATCTCTATCCGAGATGAACGGCTCACTACCCCGAAAAACCATGAGTTTGTATTCGAAGGCGGTGTAGTCAGTTTTGTAGAATATCTTAACCAGAACAAAACCGTACTCCACAAGGAATGTATTTATATAGCCGGCACCAGGGACGATGTGGAAGTTGAATGCGCTATCCAATATAACGATGGCTTTAACGAAAATATGTTCTCCTTTGTCAACGACATTAATACCCGGGAAGGGGGAACTCACCTGGTTGGTTTTAAGTCTGCTTTGACAAGGACGTTAAACGAATATCTCAAAAAATCGAAACTGGCAAAAAAAATGGACGAAAGTCTTTCCGGAGACGATGTTCGGGAAGGACTCACCGCCGTATTATCAGTAAAGGTTCCTAACCCCCAATTCGAGGGCCAGACTAAAGGAAAGCTCGGCAATTCGGAAGTAAAAGGCATTGTAGAGTCCCTGGTAAGCGAACAGCTCGAACTCTTCCTTGACCAGCATCCGGATATTGTTAATGCGATTTTGGAAAAGACCGTGTTGGCCGCCAAGGCCCGTATTGCAGCCCGGCAGGCCCGGGATGCAACGCGGCGGAAAAACCTTATGGAAAGCGCGGGCCTGCCGGGGAAACTGGCGGACTGTTCGGAAAAGGATCCGGCCAAGTGCGAGCTTTTTATTGTGGAAGGTGATTCCGCAGGGGGCTCGGCAAAAATGGGCCGAAACAGAGCTTTTCAAGCCATTCTTTCCCTGTGGGGAAAAATGCTTAACGTAGAAAAGACTCGGATAGAAAAGGTTATTACGAACGATAAACTGCAGCCTATTATTGCCAGTATCGGGGCCGGTATTGGGGAAGAATTTGATATCTCAAAACTCAGATACCATAAGATCATTATTATGGCCGATGCTGACGTAGACGGTTCTCATATTAGAACTTTGTTATTGACCTTCTTTTATCGGTATATGACTGAGCTCATTGAGCGGGGCCATGTGTACCTTGCCATGCCGCCGCTTTATAAAATTACCTATGAGAAAAAGGTCTTTTACGCATACGATGATGCTGAGAAAGACCGAATTCTTGCCGAATCTGGGAAAGATCCGGAAAAGGTGTCTATTCAGCGCTATAAAGGTTTGGGCGAAATGAATCCTGACCAGCTCTGGGAAACCACCATGGATCCGGAGCGGCGTAATATTGTCCAGGTTCATATGGACGACGCGGTGGAGGCGGAACGGATTTTCTCCACCCTTATGGGAGAACAGGTTGAACCGCGGCGGATTTTCATCGAAGAAAACGCCCTGGCTGTCTCCTATCTTGATGTATAAAGGTTGAAACTATGGCTGAATCGGGCGGAAAAATAATACCAGTTGCAATAGAAGATGAAATTAAGACCGCATACCTTAACTATGCCATGTCGGTCATTGTAAGCCGCGCTCTTCCCGATGTTCGGGATGGGCTTAAACCGGTACATCGGCGGCTTCTGTATGCCATGGATGAGCTTGGCTTACACCCGAATGCGGCCACGAAAAAAAGCGCCCGTATAACCGGTGACGCCATGGGTAAATACCATCCCCATGGTGATATGTCTCTCTACGATGCCCTGGTGCGTATGGCCCAGGATTTTTCACTCCGTTATCCGCTCGTGCAGGGGCAGGGTAACTTTGGTTCTATTGATGGGGATCCGCCGGCCGCGTCCCGGTACACCGAGGCAAAGCTGTCCCGGATTGGCGATGAAATGCTGGCGGACCTTAAAAAGGAAACAGTCGATTTTGTTCCCAATTACGATGAATCCTTAACAGAACCGGTGGTACTCCCCTCGGCAGTTCCAAACCTGCTCATAAATGGTTCAAGCGGTATTGCGGTTGGTATGGCGACCAATATGCCGCCCCATAACCTCAAAGAAGTGTGCGATGCTATTTGCGCATTCATCGACAATCCGGATCTCTCAGTTGATGATCTGATGCACTATATCAAAGGGCCCGATTATCCTACGGGGGGCATTATTTTTGGCCGTCGGGGCATTCGGGAAGCCTATAAAACCGGCCGGGGTAAGATTATTACCCGGGGTAAATTTGTTATAGAAACGTCGAAAACAGGAAAAGAATCTATAATATTCAATGAAATACCCTATGCTGTTAATAAAGCGAATCTTTTGGTAAAGATTGCAGAGCTTGTCCGTGACAAGGTAATCGACGGTATTTCGGAAATTAGAGACGAATCGGATCGGGACGGGCTGCGTATTGTCATCGAGCTTAAAAAGGGTGCCATTGTTAAGGTGGTGCTGAACCAGCTCTTTTCCCATACGGCCCTGCAGTCTTCCTTTGGTGTTATCAATCTTGCCCTGGTCGAAGGCCGCCCTCGCTGCCTCAATCTCAAGGAACTGATTCATTATTATGTGGAACACCGGGTTGATGTGGTTACCCGGCGAACCAAATTTGACCTCCGTAAAGCCCAGGAACGGGCCCATATCCTGGAAGGACTAGTAATAGCCCTGGCTCATATCGATGAAGTTATCGCCATTATCAAGGCTTCCCGGGATGTGGATCTGGCTAAGAAGAACTTGATGGACCGTTTTGTGCTCTCTGAGGTCCAAGCCCAGGCAATCGTAGATATGCGGCTTGGCCGCCTCACCAGTTTAGAGGTGGAGAAGCTCAAACAGGAACTGGAGGAACTTAAGACCCTCATCGCCTATCTGCAATCCCTCCTTGACGATCCCCAAAAACTGAGGGGCGTTATCAAGGACGAAATTAAGCTTATCGCGGAAAAGTATGGGGATCCGCGGCGTACAGAAATTGTGGCCGACGAAGTGGAGTCCATCAATATAGAAGACCTTATAAAAAAAGAAGAAATGGTCATCCTTATTTCCAACCTGGGGTATATCAAGCGTGTACCCGTAAGCTCTTATAAAAGCCAGGGCCGGGGAGGGAAGGGGATGAACAGTGCAAAATTGTCGGAAGACGATTTTGTGAAGCAGCTCTTTGTAGCCTCGACCCATGACTATATTATGTATATTACCAGCAAGGGTAAGGCCTACTGGATGAAGGTCCACGAGATCCCCGAAGGATCCAGGACTTCCCGGGGTGCCCATATCAAATCGCTGCTGGCGGTTTCTCCCAACGAAGATATTACAACCGTAGTTGCCTTTAAGGATTTTTCTGCGGACCAGTATATTTTTATGGGAACCGCCCGAGGTGTCGTTAAGAAAGTACAGACCGATGAATTTGTTAACGCAAAGACACGGGGTATTATCGCAATTAACCTTGATGAAGGGGATAGTTTAGTCAGCGCTCTTCTTACAAAGGGTGATGATGAAATTGTCCTGATTACCCGTAAAGGTCAGGCTCTGCGGACCGCCGAAGAAGAGGTCCGTGCAAGCGGAAGGTCTTCCCGTGGTGTATGCGGTATCAGGCTCGATTCTGATGATGAACTTGCCGGCGTGTTGCGGGTAGACGATACGGAAAAAATGCTTATCCTCTCCGAGTTTGGCTACGGGAAGCGGGTAGAGTATGCGGAGTTTTCAGCCCACGGCCGGGCTACCGGCGGTCAGCGGATCTATACGGTGAGCGAAAAAACCGGTGAACTGGTCGGCTGTGTTTCCGTCGGGGACGATGACTCTATTATGTGCATCACGAGCCAAGGAAAGTCCATTAAAGTGGCGGTAAAGGAAATTTCGGTCATGGGCCGGTCTGCACAGGGGGTTCGCATCCTTAATATAGAACGGCCAGACTTTGTCATCGGCGTAGACCGTATAGCCCGAGAAAAGGATGAGCAGGACCTTTCCGCAGACGAGACCGATTCCCCGTCTCAAGCGGAAGAGCCTGATTCTGAAGTATAAGGGAAAAAGTTGCTATGTCTGATTCTGGGAACTTAGTTCCTGGAATCGGACGGTAATTATTGTTTTAATCAATTCAACAGGTAAAGGTTTTTCATTGGGAAATTGAATTGAGCCTTTACCCTGAGAATATCCAGAAATTTCTTTTTGTAAAACTTCTATTGTATAGGGAAGTGGATAAATACCAATATGATGCTTAAACGCCGCAAAATGGAAAACATTTTTATTGTTCACCATAAGGGTTGGCATGTTATATTTGATGGCTTCTTCAGCATTTGGAATAATTGTATGACCAAGGGTTCTAATAGTTTGTAATCGGTTTTGAATATCTGCAGGAAACTGAGCAATATAGTCTTGAATATTTTCGATTACGGCTTTCATATTTTGATCCTCCTATATAAAGCATATTGTTTATACATTAATTTGTAAAATTTGAGGAAATAATTATAAAAAACAGTCACAAGGCTTAAAGTTAAGAAATTGGTTCTATTGTTAAGTGTCCAAATAATGTGTAACGATTTAAAAACTTGTTTCATGTGAAACATTTTTGTGTGCCAATTAAAAAGGTTGTTTCCTACTCTGCGAATTTGGAAATTGACTTTGCGATTGCTTGCTGTTTTATATGATTTCTCTAAAACTGTATGTAACCGCTGCATTATATCTCTAATTTTAGGCAGATCTTTGAAAACACTATGAGTTTGACTAAGCCTTATTGGAGATATAACTGTTTCACGTGAAACACACCCTATTGATATGGGTTAATTTAAGTGACTGACTTACTAAATGCTTTTATCTTTCGGTCATAATTTCTAGTTACTTTGGGAAATATAGCAGAGCCCCCAAGTCTTTTAAACACTCAAAGGAAGCTCTTTCAAAACCCTTGGGTTTTTGAAAGAGATTTAGCTAAGAAAAACAGCCTTACTATCTTTGATTAAAACTGTGATTTAAGCATTGCTACAAATAACTGTAAAAAAGAGCTGTAAATGAAGCTCTTTTAAAACTTATAGTAAATAAGCCAGTTTCAAGAGTCTATACCTTTTGAAATTAGCATTGCTATTGTTTGCGGTTGCGTACGGTTCCTATGAAATCGAATATAACCGCTGCGCCAAATCTCTGATTCCAAGGTAGTTCTTTTAAAACTCCCTGAGTTTCGAAAAAGCCTTAAATAGCTGCCTTTGAAGCTGTGATTGATTGCGGTTACTACGAAACTCCAAATATTCGTAAAACCAATTTTCTCGAAGAGTAGGGACAAGGTTTAAAATTTGACTCGATTCCTATGTTTTGTTTCACGTGAAACATAAAGCCGCTTTTGATATTTTACCGATACCAGTTTATGCTATCTATAAGGGGTATACCGATGAAACGAATAGGTACTTTTATTATGGTTCTGATTGTATCTTCATCCTTGGTGTATGCTCAAAATGAGACGGTCGACTATAAGGAATTAAACAATTCTCTTTTATTGCGGTTTGATACTATCGCAATTAAAAGCCGAAATAGTCGAACCATAACCGGATCTATTATGACAGGCCTTGGAGCAATTTCTGTGGCCGCTGGCGCTCTTGTTGCATTAAGCCCTTCTTCCAATCCTGATGAGGCCCGTATGCTTGGTATTGGGCTCATGGCTGGTGGCGGCGTATTAGTTGGTTTATCAATACCTATTTTTCTTATTCCTTCATATCAGGAGCAAAAAGTAAAGACTGCAGAAGCGTATAAGCCGGAAAGTGAATTTGAACGATACAAGTATCTTGATAAGACAATCGAAGATTTGGCCGCATCTTGTCGGATGAGACGGCTCTTAGCGGCCGGTATATTTACCGGTGTCGGTGTAGGAAACTTTCTATGGGGCAGCCCTCTGGCGGGAACGGTGCTCGTTTGCGGAGCCCTGGTGCCATTGTTTATAGAAAGTCCTGCTGAAACAGAATGGAAACAATATGTGCAATCTGAAAGAATAACTGAAAAGTCTGGAGATTGACCCCTATATTTATAGCTAAAAGTACTGCGCTTGGTAAACAAGCGCAGCACATCACTCTCTTTATAATAAATTTTCTGGATTCAGGCCTTCCAGCTCTGGTATGACAAAGCGTCCATCTTTGCGGATAAGCCGATCATCGAACCAAATCTCGCCGCCGCCCCATTCAGGCCGTTGAATGAGAACCAAATCCCAGTGCAAGGCTGATTTGTTGCCGTTATCGCAATCGTCATAGGAATTTCCGGGGGTGAAATGAATGGAGCCAGCAATTTTTTCATCAAAAAGGGTTTCCTTCATTGGCTTTGTGATATAGGGGTTTACACCAATAGCAAATTCGCCCACATACCGAGCTCCTTCATCAATATCTAGAATACGGTTAATCCGATCCGTATCGTTCGATGAAGCAGAAATGATTTTACCATTCTTAAATTCGAATTTTATGGATTCATAGACAAAGCCTTGATAATCGCTGGGAGTGTTATAAGCTATGGTGCCGTTAACCGAGTCCTTTACGGGGGCGGTATAGACTTCGCCGTCAGGAATATTCATGGTTCCGTCGCATTTAATAGCCGGAAGGCCTTTAATGGAAAAGCTAAGATCTGTACCGGGACTTACAATGCGGACTCGATCTGTTTTTTCCATGAGTTCAACCAGAGGATCCATGGCTTTTGACATTTTTTGGTAATCCAGGGTGCAGACGTTAAAATAAAATTCCTCAAAGGCGTCTTCGCTCATGGATGCCATTTGGGCAAAACTGGGAGAGGGATAGCGCAAGACCACCCAGCGAGTATTAGGAACCCGTTCTTCCATATGGACCAATTTGGTTATATACCGGTTGTAAAGATCCTGTTTGTCCGCAGGCATATCAGCCCAGGCATATACATTCCGCGGGGATGTAAAGCCTATAAAGGCATCCATTTCTTTCATCCTATCCCGTTCAAATTTTGCCTGCCATTTGAATTGTTCTTCAGTCGCCCGTGCATAGAGGGTCCGTTCAAGATTTTTATCGCTGAGGTGCACAAAGGGTATCGCCCCTGCATCATGAACGGCATTAACTAATGCTTTTACAAAATCAAGTTCAAAGTTAGTGTCCTGTATCAGGACTTTTTCACCGGGCTGTAATTTTAATGAATAATTTACCAAGATGTCTGCTAATTTTTGTAACCGTGGGTCCTTCATAATAGTTCCTTAGTCTTCATGTTGATGAAATCTGCGACGAGATTTTTTTAAGCTTTCCAGTTTTTTATGCAATAGCCGCTGTTCCCGGGATGCCTTTGTCGGCTTGGTTGATTTACGCTCTTTCGGTAAACGGGCGGCCTGAATAATAAGCCCTTCGAGCCGTTTAAAGGCGAGAACCCTGTTATACATCTGGGACCGTTCATCGCTGACAAAGAGAACCAAGTCACCTTCGGAAGTGATTCTATTGGAAAGAACAGATGTTAGCCGCTGCCGTTCCGCATCGGAGAGCCCTTGGAGTTCATCAAGTTTGATGCGGATTTCGACCCGGCTGTTGACTTTGTTTACGTTTTGACCACCAGGTCCGCCTGAGCGGGAGAACTGCATAGTAGCATGAGATGCCAGCGAGGCTCTCAGACGAACCAGGTCCATGTTATTTTGAAATAGCCCTTTGAAGGGTTTCTACCTTATCGGTTTTTTCCCAGGTAAAACCGTCTCGGCCAAAATGACCGTATGTAGCAGTTTTTCTATATATAGGCCTTCTTAAGTCCAGGGTTGCTATAATGCCTGCTGGAGAGAGATCGAAGATTTCGGTTACCGCCTTTTCTATCGCCTGTTCACTCACCGTATTGGTGCCGAAGGTGTCGACCATGACGGAGACCGGGAATGGAACTCCGATTGCATAGGCAAGCTGCACTTCGCATCGTTCTGCAAAACCTGCGGCAACGATGTTTTTAGCCACATAGCGGGCCATATAGGCTGCGGAACGGTCTACCTTGGTTGGATCTTTTCCGGAAAAGGCACCGCCGCCATGGCGGCCCATACCGCCGTAGGTATCGACGATTATTTTTCTTCCCGTAAGGCCCGTATCGCCAAAGGGGCCGCCAATAACGAAGCGTCCTGTGGGATTGATAAAATACCGGGTTTTTACATCCAGCAGTCCCGTTGGGGCTAAAACGGGTTTTACAATTTCTTCGATAATTGCTTCTTTTATGTTCTCGTAGGCGATTCCGTCATCATGCTGGTGGGAAACCACAACCGTATCGATTCTGATAGGTTTGTGACCCTCATATTGTACGGTAACTTGGCTTTTAGCGTCCGGCCTGAGCCAGGGAATGATTTTGGCTTTCCTCAAAAGGGTTGCCTTTTCAAGAATTTGATGGGCTAGCGTTATCGGCGCCGGCATCAGGTTTGGGGTTTCGGTGCAGGCAAAACCAAACATCATGCCCTGGTCACCTGCGCCCTGCTGTCCCTTAAATTCTTCAAGGCCCTTACCCGATACTCCCTGGCTGATATCTTCTGATTGGTTGTGTATCATGTCGAGGACCGCCATAGATTCGAAATCGAGTCCATAGGCTGGGTTGGTGTATCCTACTTCTTTAACCACATCTCGAGCAACTTGCTGGATGTCCACAAAGGTATTGGTGGTAATTTCGCCGCCTACCAGTACCATGGCGGTGGATGCGAAGGTCTCGCAGGCAACACGGCTTTCTGGGTCTTTTTCAATACAGGCATCGAGAATGGCGTCGGAAATTTGATCGCAGAGTTTATCAGGATGCCCCTCTCCGACCGATTCGGATGTAAACAGATATTTTCTATTTTCCATAAATACGCTCCTTACAGGTATTTTGACAGGGCTTCCAAGTTTTTATCATTCTTGTAGCTAGAGCCCTCATTGTAAATATAGTCGATAAGCTCCTGGTATTTTTCGACAACCTTGTACCGTACTAATTTCATGGTGGAATTGATAAGTCCGTCCTTTTCATTAAATGCTTCAGGGACTATCTGGAAAGTGGCTGGGGTCCAGTTGAGGGGAACCATGTTGCGGTATGAGGCGTCGGATCTGAAGCTATAGAATGAATCTTTGATCAGTTCAAGCAGATCTTCCCTGGTTTTAGGATGATGCTCTTTGATAAGTTTCCGTACCTGATCGTCATCTAATGTGATAAGGGCGCAGGTAAAACGTTTGTGGTCGTTCCAAACCATGACCTGGTTTACCACCTTTGCCGAGTTAACAATGGCGTCTTCGATGCCTTCTGGGCTGTATTTTTCTCCGTCTGCGGAAATAAGCAGCGCCTTTGCACGGCCGGCGACGGTAAGATAACCGTCCTGATCGAGCCAGCCCAGGTCTCCCGTATGGAGCCATCCGTCCACCAGGGTTTCCTTGGTTGCCTCAGGATTTTTAAAATAGCCCTTCATTACATTGGGACCGCGGACACAGATTTCTCCCTTTTCACCGGGAGCTGCAACAGTGCCGTCATCCTTGAGGATGCGGATTTCCACATGGTCTAAAGGTATGCCGGAGGTACCCAGTTTGGTGTGTCCTTCTATGTTGGTGGAAATGACCGGAGCGGCTTCGGTCATGCCGTAACCCTGATAGAGGGGCATGCCGAGGGCTCGATAAAACCGCTGCTGTCCGATATCAAAGCTGGCTCCGCCTCCGGTAAAAAACTGAGCCCGTTTTCCGAAAACTTCAGTTTTTACTTTGTCCAATACCAGTTTTTTAAGAGGGAAGTAGATGAGGCCGTTCATAAAGGTTGCCAAGGATGGACGGGGGTAGGAGTTATCGCCCCAATAGGCAATACCGGCTTTTATGCCCGTATCAAACAATAATTTGACAAGGCCGCCCCGCCGGTCAATTTCTGCCTGCATTTTTTTCATAAAGTTGCTAGAAAGGGCCGGGACGGTCATAAGAAATACCGGTTCAGCTTCTTTCATGTTGATTGGTATATTCCGCA
>JAIWNU010000051.1 GCA_020216655.1 Treponema sp.
GAATTGCCATGCCGCCGCCCCGGGAGTCGACGAACCATAGTTCAATGCCCCGTTGAATTGCTGCATGAATACCAACGGTTTGGGCAAAGGAATGGTCAACCGGAAGAATTACGAAGTTCCGGTAGCCTGTTTCTGGAACCTTAAATATGTTTACCGAGTCGAGGCTGTTGATATAATAGTTTTTATGGGTCAGCATGATACCCTTAGGATTGCCGGTAGTACCGGAGGTATAAGAAATGGTTACTACCGTATCTTCGCTGCATTCCTTTTCAATGGTATCGAGCTTTTCCCTGTTCTTATCCAGGGCTGCATTGCCCAGTGCAAGGGCTTCATCGATTCTGAATAATTGATTTTTCGGATACGTACAGGATGAAAGATCCTGATCTTCATCGATTGCGACAATATCAATGGTGCGGCCTGTTTTAGCCTGTATGTCCTGGGCGACCCGGCAAATTTTATCAATATGATTGGCATTGGTCAGGATCATACGTGCTTCTGAATGGTCAAGGCGGTAATATATCTCTTCAGGTAAAAGCTTAAATGAAAGAGGGACCGCGATAAGGCCAGCCATTATTATCCCGTATTCGCCGACTATCCAATTGGGTCCGCCTTCGGCGTAAATGGCTACCCGGTCTTGTGCTTGGTATCCCCGTTCCAATAAAAAAGACGCAAAACGACGGCTTTCATCAAAACTCTGATTAAAGGTTTTGGATACCCATCCGGAGTCGGTCTTTTTAAATGTGAATGGTTTGTCTCCAAAACGCGTACAGGCTTGATTCACCATATCAAACAAGGTTTGCCGCATGGTGCCTCCTTATACATATTTATGAGCTTTACAATATAACAATTTATTTAATATTTGTACACGTCTGGCTAAGCACATGCGGGATAGGGGGAGTAAAATAGTCAGTATTGACAGTTGGTAATAATTGGTCTATAATTTATAGATAAGAATTGTATTATATATAAACAATTCTATGGAGGTTGTTATGAAACGATTCGGCGTGGTTCTTATGCTCTGCGCGTTCGCCATGGGACTCAGTGCCCAGACGCTTAAGGATGGCAAATATTTTGCCCAGCAAGACGGTTTTGGTTCTTCGGGCTGGAAAAGCCAGGTAGTACTGGAAGTAAAGGGCGGTAAAATTACCGCTGCCAATTGGAACGGGGTGAGCAATATCGCCGGCGCGGTGGACAAGAAGGCCTATGACAAGGCTGGCAACTACAATATGGTAAAATTCGGCAAAGCCCAGGCCGAATGGTATCAACAGGCAGAAAAGGTAGAACAGTACCTTATAAAAACCCAGGACTATAAGTTTAACAAATATACCGATGCAGAAGGACGCACCGATGCAATCTCCGGAGCTTCCATTCATGTAAAAGAGTTTTTTGATCTGGCCCAGAAGGCAATTGCCGCAGGTCCTGTTGCAAAGGGGTCCTATGCAAAGGATGGCTGGTTCTATGCTGAACAGGCGGATTTTGATAAAAATTCTGGCTGGAAAGATACGGTCCTGCTGACGGTGGTGAATGGCCGGATAGTCGATGTTGTATGGAACGGAATATCGAACGACAAGGCGAAAAAATCTAAAATTGTTGAATCCGTAAGCGGAAACTATAACATGGTAAAATTCGGCAAAGCCCAGGCTGAGTGGCACGAACAGGCTGCAAAAGCTCAAGCTGCGCTGCTTACCGCCCAGGATCCAGCTAAAATCGCTGTTAAAGCGGATGGTAAAACTGATGCAATTAGCGGTGTTTCGATTGCAGTAGCACCCTTCCTGCAGCTTGCTGCGAATGCACTCAAGGCTGCACGGTAATTGCCGTGTTGCACCAGGCATGAATAGAAAGCGAGGGGCCTGAGGATTCTCAGGTCCCTTGTTTTTTTTCAATAACAGATATGAAAATAAAACAACGCCTTGAAGCTCTGGGCCTTTGGGCAAAAAGAACTATCGGAACCCTTTATTATCTGACGATACATCCTGAAACCCCAAAACTTGCTAAAGTTGTAGCTATTATAGCGCTTGCCTATGCCCTTTCACCCATCGATCTCGTCCCGGACTTTATTCCTATTCTTGGGTATTTGGATGATCTTATTATTTTGCCCCTTTTAGTTGGTCTTGCGATAAAGCTGGTGCCCCAAAACCTGTTTCAGGTTTGTGAAGCTGAAGCACAGGAGCATCCAGTATCTTTAAAAAAACAGTGGGGGGCTGCTGTATTTATTATTCTCTTTTGGCTGGTCATTATTGGGTTAATTCTGAAAACAATACTCGCTGGATTTGGCGGCTAAAACGTACAAGACCCGTATTATCAAAGTATGGTAGCTCTATGGGGTTATCCTGAGCTCGGATTGCCCCTGTATGGTTATCAAAGAGTGCCCACTGTACTGAATCGCCTTGCCGCTTTATTTTTAGTGTGTAGCGTCCGTTTGGGTTATTGAGAATCTGCAGCCCCGTTTGTTTAAGAACTTTAATGATGGTGGTAGCGTCGGGGAATTGGCCCTGTATTTCTAAGTTAATGGGGAGTCTGATTCCCTGCTGCAAAAGGGCTCCCCGGTTCAAGGCATAAAGTCCTTCGATGCAGACCTGGGCTTCTTTTTGCCGTCCCTGTTTTTTATAGATTTTCGCAAGTTCCATATAGGCATCGGCAATCATGTCCCGTTCCCAGACCGGATCAAATTGGGCGATAGCATTTTCCAGAAGTTCTGGATCCTGTTTCAGTGTTCCCAGTTCATAGAAATAGGTAGGACGTGAAGCTTCAATAATACTGGTCTCGAAATGCATTGCTTCTAAGAGATACGATTCTGCTCTCCATGGATACTGTTTTAATGCAAGAAAATAATGAATGAGTGCATTCAGTTTCTGATTTCCTGTTCCGTATGCATCGGCGGTTTGGATGGTATAATAGGTGAGCAGCAATTGGTGCCAGAGGGCCAGTGTTTTATAGTGAATCCATTTAATAGAATCTACCAAGGCTTGGTGAAGTGTTGCCTTATAGGTAAAACGCTGGAGGTCTGCCAGCCCCTCATAGGTTTTTACTAAAATTGTGTGAAGGTCCATTTTATAGCGCTCATAATCGGTCCCGTAATTGACCATCCATGAAAGATCACTCTGACTCAGGGTGTTTTCAGCATAAGAACGGGCATTTTCCAGATTTCCGGTCTGCTGGTACAGTTGAGATAAGTTGATTTTTGATAGCGGAGATGTATCCATCTCATAAGCGGCGGTATATTCGGCATAGGCTTTTGTAAAATCCAGGCGGTGCTGGTACAATTCTCCTCGGGCAAGGTGTCCGGAAGCCCGTTCTGCGTATTGCAATGAAAGGTGGGTGCAGTTAAAGGCATCGGCAAAATGATAAAAGCGGGTTTCTAATATGGAAAGATTGTAATAGGCTACTGAAAGGAACAGTTTATAGCCGCTTTTTTCAGCCTGTTTTATCGCCCGTTGATAATATTGTTTTGCATCGGTGTATCTGTATTGATCGGAATATATGGTTCCCAGTGTCATCTCAAGGCCCTGATCTGGGCCATAGCGATCCAGTGCATCGGTCAGCAATTTTTCTCCTTCTGCAAGACGATGGGTTTTAAAATACATCCAGCCCAGGTCTGCGAGGGCATCCCTGTTGCCCGGATCGAGTAGCAAGATTTTTTGCAGATAACGAATAGAATCATCGTTTTTATTGAGTCTCCCGGCAACGGAGGATAACTGATACAGGATATGGATATTGTCTCCTGCCAGTCTTTCTGCCTGCAGGTATTCATTCCATGCAAGTGAATAAAGGCCCCGGCTCTCAAATATATCTCCCAATTCGGTGTGTATACGGCTATCATCGGGATACTGTTTTTTTGCATTTTGTAAAATGGTAATAACCTGTTCCCACCGTTCTTCCTGCCGGAGCTGTTGAACTTCCAAGAGTATGTTTTGGATTTCTGTATCTTGGGCGTTCGAAGTATTGTTTTGGGCTTGGAGTCCTGACTGGGTGAATAAGAGAGAGCCCAGAAATATGAGAGAGAGAAGTTTTCCGGAAGAACCGCAAGAAAAGGGAAAAATCACAGCTAAAAAGCGCTTTATAGGATGTATTCCTTTTTTATATGATTCAACAAATGTCCGGTAAGCACAAGAGATTTCATCCTCCGCTATGTTTTGATCGGGAGAAGCGAAATTAGCCTTTTGATATATGTTGTAGAGGGGTATGATTTGGACTGAAAAGTTTCGTTCAATCCGAAATATCTCTTCCTGTAAGGTATGCAGTGAGGACCCTTGAGGCTTTTTATAGATTCCGGCAACACTGAGCTTCTTAATGCTGAATAAAAATAAAGCTTTTGCCGCGGGGCGGTTCTTTTTTGTAATAAACAGGTGATACAAATACCTGCAATAGTGACCATATCCAAAATAAACTACGATGAAGAGGTACAACAGCACCACAAGTATGATCCAATGAGCACGGATCCATTTTTGCATTGTTTCAAATGTTAAGGCTCTGTTCTGAGTTTTGGTTGTATCAGATGTATCGTTTAAGGGGGAAAGTTTACTCCGGTTCTGAAGAATTTCCCCCAGGAGCCGTTCAAATGTTTCTTGCTGTGCTCCTTGTGAGAACCGGAATTGTTCATTTTCTGCGAGCTGGGTAGTTGTTGGATCGTATTCTATCCATCCATAACCAGGATAATAGACTTCTACCCATGCGTGCGCCATGTTGGAGAGTACGGGGTAATAATTAAAGGCCCCTGTTTCGGGATTAATAAAAAACCCTACCGCAACTCGGGATGGTATACCCTGGGAGCGAAGCAGGAGCACCATAGAAAAGGCAAAATAGGAACAGTAGCCCTTTTTGGTTTCAAAAAGAAAGCGTCCGAGCTGATCTCCGTCGGATGCTATTCCCGGTTTAAGACTGTAACGGTAATCCCCGTATTTAAGGTATTCGTATATTGCCTGTACTTTTTCCCAGTAAGTTTCTAATCCTTCGGTAATGGAATCCCCCAGGGCCTTAATACGGGTGTCGCCGCCAAAGTTGGTATACCATTGGTACTCTTGGCTGGAAAGGCCGAGCTTGCCTGTTTGATAATCTTTTTCAGGCACCGAATCCAGCAGCTGGAACGGCATGGCTTCGCTGGTTTCGCTTATGACCCGGTATGCAGAAGAAAAAGAAGTGGTATCCCATGCTTTGAGGGGCTGGATGCTCCGGGGACTGTTCAGAGCGATAAGGGCCGAAGGATCAAAATTGATGAGAAAGTATTCCTGTTCAGTATCCCTGCGGTCTTGCCATGCGGGGCTTTGCAAGACAAGTGCTGCTGGGGGAAGTTCCTGGGGATGTTCAGCCTCATCCCATGAAGGATCTCGATAAAAGCCCTTTTTGCTGCCGTATCCAGAAAGAATGTAGCGCCGCAGAAGGATATGGGAGTCCTCTGGATCCTTATGAAGAATGAGGACCAAGTCTTCTTTAAGAGATATTTCGCTTTCGAGCCTCAGAAATTGGGAAAAATCGAATCTAAAAAGATCGGGCTTAATGAGTCCTCCGCCCTGTTCTGCAGCTTGCTCTTCCGCGGGTTTTCGTACGAGCAAAATGGAAAAGAGGCCTATTAATAGAAGTATAAAAAGGGCCCAGAATTTATTTTTTCGATAGCTCTGTACTTTGTAAGGATAGGCCATTAAGAGCGCTGCAAACTGAAGCAGTATAATCAGGGCAAAAATCGCTAGCATCTGAGTAGGCCATAAATAGAACGTAAAGTTTTTGCTCTTCAACACAAGAAAAAAGAGGAGCAACAGGATGCCGTTTGCGATCCTGTTCCAATGCAAGGCTTTAAAAGAAAGCTTTGCCATAAAGGTGCTCAAGCCTATCCAGTAAAAAGGAAAAAGGGAAATTATAAAATTCCGGTCAAAAAAAAGAAGGAACCGATCGAAGCTGATCGATTGGCGGGGTACAATAAAGCTCGTACAAATCAGCAGTACCTTTAGAATCCATGGAATCGATAAGATAACAATCAACATCCATTTTCTTTTCAAGGTATATACTTTGGCTCCGGCTAATCCAACAGAAAAACCGAGCACAAGGCTCATCAGAAAAAACTGGATATTTGAAAGAGGAGCGGCGAGCAGATGTAGATGAAAAAGAAAGATGCCTATTGATATGCTGTATAGTATGCTGCTCATGAGAGGAGGACTTCTATGTTGCATGGTGGTTCCCATAATAACGGACACAATTTTCATAACTTTCTTGAGATAGCTGCGAAGCGAGCACTATGGCAGGATTGATAAAATAGATCTGTCGGGGATTGGGTGCAGTATTGAGTATTTTTTCAAGGACCGAATTGGGTGATGGAATTGTTCGGGGTAGGGCAAGGATAAAAAGGCTCGTTTCCCGTGAAAAGTCCGGTATAGAAAAACTATCTCTCATATCTACCGTGTAGGGATAGGCTAAGGTTTTCGCAATGGCTGTCTCCTCAGGACATTTTAGTTCACTTCCGGGAAACCAAAGATTTATAGAAAAATGTGTATGGATCAATTCAAGCGCAAGGGTCAAGGCATGGCGGCAAAGTACATCAACTAGTTTACGCCCTTCGTCTTCTGAAAAAAGACGATGGTCCACCGAGGTGTCCAAAACAAGGGTATATTCAGAAACCGGCGGGGGCTCTAATTCTTCCTGTCTAACGAACAGGTCCCCTGAATGGCCGAATAGCTTCCAGTTTATCCTTCTTGGATCGTCTCCGGGGGTATAGGGCCGGTGTTCGGTGAGATCTTCGGTTTTTTGATACACCAGCTCTTCCCGCCTGGAGGAGCCGCCAATCTGAAAACGGAAGGGGAGTCCATTTTCCATCGGTTTGGGACCAATGATAACTCTTTCGGTCAAAGTATGTTGAAGACCTATTGCTTGGGTATGGAATCCAAACATATCGGCGATAACAAGGTTATCACCTTTTGTGTAATACACTCCCCGTGAAAATTCTGTTGTGTCAACGGTGACGGAAAGTAATGATACAGGGGATGCTGAATCGGGGGCGGAAACTTGTTTTCTCTGAGGTATTGGAATTGATACGGAGATGTTTTTCTGGTCCTTGGTGACTAAGTGAACTTCATAGGTTGTGAGGATTCCAGGAAAAGTAAAGGGAAAGATATGCCGCAGATTTTGTATCCATAGTTCAAAACACAAGGATTCTCCAGCAGCTGCCTCTGGGGGATGGATCGTGCATGAGAAAAAGCCGGCTTTTTTTTTGTAAAAATTCATAAGAATTGCAATGTTAACAAAAAGTCTTATCAACAGGAAAATTGATATGAACCCTGCAAGGGTGAGTATTATTTCCTGTGTTGCTAGACCAACTGCTAAAGTGAGTACTGCCAGTATCCAGGATACAATGGTGACGGTCTTGTTACCGATCGAGGCTGAGTTTATGTTTTTGGCAGATTTCAATGGCAAGCCTCCTCACGAGGGGAGCTCCGTCGGTACGGGGGTCGGCAAATTTGAGCCGGTGACTGAGAACCAGGGGACCCAAGGCGATGATATCTTCGTCTACCACATAATCGCGGCCTTTTATAAAGGCATAGGCTCGTACCGCCTTGAGCAAGTGCAGGGAAGAGCGGGGACTTGCGCCAAGCCGAATATCCGGGTGGTTGCGGCTTGCCCGGGCAAGATCCACAATGGCTTCTTTAAGTTCTGGATGACAGTACACCTGCTCAACTGCGGCCTTTGCTTCCGATAGGTCTGCTGCAGTCACAACCGGAGTGAGTCCTGCGAGTATCTTTTCTGAGGGGTCAAAATTAAGAATATCCAGTTCCGCTTCCTTATGGGGGTAACCTAAGGAAAGCCGCATCATGAAACGATCGAGCTGAGCCGCGGGCAGGGGAAAGGTCCCTTCGCTTTCAACAGGATTTTGGGTTGCAATTACCATAAAAGGCGAGGGAACAGGCCGTGTTTCGGAGCCAACGGTGACCTGTTGTTCTGCCATGACTTCTAAAAGGGCTGACTGCACTTTAGGTGTAGTTCTGTTGATTTCGTCTGCCAGGATAAGGTTTGCGAAAATTGGACCCGGGACAAAACGAAAGTTACGAAGGTCCGGATCAAACACGTCGACACCGGTAATGTCATAGGGTAAGAGGTCTGGGGTAAATTGAATTCGTTTAAAGGCAAGAGGGCGGCCTTTGTTATCTGCGATAAGATGGGAAAGGGTCTTGGCGACCGTGGTTTTTCCCAGCCCGGGGAGATCCTCCAGGAGCACATGGCCCCCTGCGAGCAGAACGGTGATAAGATATTCAAGGAATTCTTCCTTGCCCTTAATGACACTCGCGGCGCCTTCGAGAAGTGCTGAGGGTACCTTTGATATTTCCATTATGTTACCAGCATAGCATTACTGCTGGTCACTTTCAATGTTGTGGTACTTCTAAAATGATTGGCCGGTGCTCCCGCCCTGATTGGTAGATTGCTTCGATAAGTGCTACGGTTTTTCTTCCCTCTTGCCCATCGACCAAGGGTTGCCTGTTTTCGACAATGGCATCGGCAAAGTCTTTGAATTGCAGGGCGTGAAAATAGGTGGTTGCATCGATCTGGTTAAATAGGGCTCGATCTTCAGCTTCCCATTGGGCATGCAATGCCTCTTCGCCTGGTACGGTCCATATGTCATTAATAGGCGGTTCAGTAATTTTTGACATACCTGCCACAAACATAGCCCCTCCGTCGGTTTGGACCCCTGCCGATGCACCGGAAGAGCCATGTATATGAACCTTGGCGTAAATGCCTGGTTTTTGGGAATTGCTTACCAATATGGTTGCCATGCCCCCTGAGGTAAATCGCAGCAGAGCTAGGGCGGTATCTTCTACTTCTATATAGGGATGGTTGATGTTATCCCAATAGGCGAAGACTTCTGTGACAGGACCCATAAACCACTGGAGCAGGTCCAGCTGATGGGGTGCCTGATTTACGAGAACTCCGCCCCCTTCACCTGCCCAGCTTCCACGCCAAGGATCGCTTTTATAATAAGCCTCGTCCCGCCAGCCAAGCATGGTTACCTGGGCAATCATGGGCTTACCCAGTTTTCCTGTATCGATAGCTTCCCGGATCCGTCTTACCGCAGGATACCAGCGGCGCTGGCTGATAACACCCAATTTCTTCTTGTTTTTGGCAGCCGTATGAATAATCCGGTCACAGTCGTCTGTAAGGAGGGCCATTGGTTTTTCTATAATGACATGGGCTCCTGCTTCCAGTGCTTCTAAACTGTGTTCTGTATGCTGTGGATGGGGAGATGCAACAACGACGGCGTCTATGTGTGCCTCTCGAATCATAGCTGAAATGTCATCATAGGACTCAATGCCATAGGTCTTTGCAAATTGTTCTCGTTTTTCCGGATTTCTTCCCCATACTGCGGCGAGTTCTATACCCGGAACTGAACGCAGGGCCTGTGCATGCAGGTGGGCTACCTTGCCGTAGGTTAAAATACCAAATCGTATCTTCTCCATTTTAAATCTCCAAAACGACCTTGAGGAGCCCAGGTTCACGGTTATAGAGCCGTTCAAACCAGGCTGCTCCTTCTTTAAGGGGTGCCACGGCACTGATAATCGGAGACAGGTCGATTTTTTTATCCGCCATAAGCTGTAATGCGAAGGGATATTCGCCTGCAATAGCACAGGAGCCTTGGAGATCTAACTGTCGGGTCACTACCGCCTGGAGGGGTAGGTTGATGAAGGGGCTTACGTTTCCCACCAGAGTCAGCCTGCCGCCTTTTCGGAGTCCTTCTATAGCAGTCCCTACAGTTTTTTCTGTTCCGACAACCTCAAATGCCTTGTCGGCGCCACGCCCTCTAGTGAACCCTCTTATTTGTTCTCCAATGTTGCCGCTGGAAAGCAATACCCTGTCTGCTCCAAGCCCTTTGGCAAGTTCGAGACGCTTTTCATCAATATCGACTGCTATAATTGTACCGGAAGTGTGGAGCCGTAAAAGCTGCAATAGAATAAGACCGATAAGCCCGGTACCGACGATTAGGACCGAGTCTCCGGGAGAAAGCTGGGCAAGGCTGAGGGCATGGGCGGCTACTGCCACTGGTTCAGCCAGAGCTCCGTGAATAAAATCCACCTGTTCGGGTAATTTATAGAGGACCCGTTCGGGAACGACGATGTATTCGGCGAATGCCCCATCCTGCTTGTATTCCTGGCAGGATACACCGACTACCCTGCGGTTGTCACAGAGGTTTACCTCTCCGCGCTGGCAGTAAAAACACCGGCCGCAGGAAATGGTGGAATCAAAGGTAACCCGGTCGCCGGTTACACAGTCCTTCACCGCGGAGCCTACTGCTGCAATAACACCCGCCGCTTCGTGCCCCATGATAATCGGAGGGATCCGTCTGCCCGTGGAGCCGTCCATACCGTGGACATCGCTGCCGCAGATAGCGGCGGCCTTGAGCTGTATCAAAACCTGGTCGGGGGCAGAAATAACCGGAACCGGTACATCAACATAACTAAAATGCTTAATCCCATCTAACATAAGGGCTTTCATGATTTACCTCTCTGGTATCAGATTCTGCGCTGGGCAATAACGCTGCGCATCCGTTCAAGGTGGTCAAAACCGGACTGTCCCAACTGTTCCATAATAGATACATAAAGGCAGTCTATAAGGGCTAGTTGTACTATCCGGGCAGAGAACGCTTCGGACACAAAAGGCGATGCTTGTGCGTAGGCAAAGAGACTGTGGTTGGCTAGCTTTAAAAGAGGAGACCGGCGGGCATCGGTAATAACGATGAGCTTGGCTCTCTGCTGTTTAATAGTTTCTGCCAAATGAAGTGCATCCCGGTTTACTCCTGTATGGGAAATAAGAAAGGCCGTGTCCTCCACTGATAGCTGGGAAGCCTGCATAAGCTGCATGTGAAAATCCATGGGAGCACAGCAGGAAAGGCCGGTTCGGACCAGTTTATGGTAGGCATCCAAAGCTACGATAGATGAACCGCCAAGACCAAAGAAATAAAGGGTGCTGCTTTTTATGCAAAGTTGGGCAATATGCTGTATGAGTTCCGGATCGATATGTTTCAGGGTTTCTTCCATGGCGTTGATGTTTGTTCTGAAAACAAGAGAGACCGTAGATTCTAGGCCTCTATCTATTGTTGTTTCGTATACCCGTTGTTGGGGGCTTGCAATATCGGTTGCCAGGGCAATCCGAAACTGCTGGTAACCAGCGTAACCTAATTTTTTTACAAAACGAAACAGGGTAGCTTCTGAAACCCCGATCTGTTCTGCCAGTTCTTCGATGGTTGGATGAACCGAGGATTGGGGGTGCTGCAAAATAAAGTCCGCAATCATTTGCTCCTTGGCGCTCAGTGTATGACGGACCTCGTGAATCTTTAACATACAGCTTGAATTCGGCATGATATCATCATAGCATGAAAAAATATTTCATACAATAAAAAAATATTTCATAAAACAATTGACGGCATAAAAAAACAGGTTAATAATTAAATGAAGCTTAACTATTGAAAGGAGGCTTTATGAAACGAAGACTTATCGTTGCTTTTTTAACGATTGCAGTCGTCTTTAGTGCCGCGGCTCAGACCAAATCAATCCGGGTCTTGCTGGCGAACCATCCCTATGCGGAGGTTCTCAAACCCCTCATCGCTGAATATGAAGCGAAAACCGGTGTAAAGGTAAATGTGGAAAGCTATGATGAAAACCAGCTGACCCAGAAACTGACCACCGAATTTGCCACAAAATCTTCTACGGTTGACGTATTTATGACCAGGCCTCTGCAGGAAGGAAAGCTTTTTTACCGCAATGGCTGGTATGAGAACCTAACCCCCTACATCAACAACAATAAAAAGACTCCCGCAACCTATAACTTCGCCGACTATTCTAAGAGCTCTGTCGACGCGGTAACCTATGCAAAGAATGTATACACGATTCCGCTGGTTACGGAATGGCAGGTTTTGTATTACCGGACAGACCTCTTTAAGCAGGCAGGTTTAAATCCGCCCACTACTTTTGATGAATTGGTTGCAGCGGCTAAGAAGCTGCATAATCCCGATAAAAATGTGTACGGAATTGTGTCCCGTGGACAGCGGGGGGCCGCAGTTACCCAATTCTCCACCTATCTGTACAATTATGGCGGAGATTTCCTAAAAGACGGAAAGGCTGTTGTGGATACCCCTGAAGCTATAGAGGCCTTTAAATTCTACGGAAAAATGCTTAAAGAATACGGTCCTCCGGGAGTTACCAACATGAGCTGGGCCCAGGGGCAGGCCTTGTTCCAGGCAGGACAGGTAGCTATGTGGACCGATGCAAGCGTTTTCCTGGGCAATCTTAAAGACCCCACCAAATCCCAGGTAGCGGACAAGGTCGGTGTGGCGCTCATGCCGGCAGGCCCCAAGGGTAATCGGCCTTATATTGTCGTATCCTGGGGTATGGCAGTTTCTAGGCAATCGAAAAACAAGGATCAGGCCTACGATTTCCTCATGTGGGCCACCAGCAAGGAGCTGGCTATTAAAGCGATGATCGATAAGGGCATTACCATGGCCCGGAATTCGGTCTGGACCGATGCGAATATCCTTGCCAAGTTTGACCAGCAGCTTGCGACAACGGCGGTTAAAATGGGACCCATCGGTACGCCCTATGACCGGCCTCTGATGACGGCGGTTGGTGAAGCCCGCGATGCCATTGGAGACGTTATTGTACTGGCAATTGATACTGGAGGAACCGGTGATATCGCAGGTGCTGCAAAGGCCGCTGCAAAGAAGGTAAACGAACTGCTTGATGCGGCAGGCGAATTGGGCAAATAGGCGGAGCCATTGCACCATTAAGAACAATAATTATGAATGGGCTGTTCCATAGGTTTATCCAGTGGATCGGCCCTGTTTTTTACTAGGAGATACAATGCTTGAGAGTTCCTTTGTTGACAGACATATAAAAGTACTTTTTCCGCTTCCGGCGGTACTCTTTGTTGCCCTTATGATGGTTTTTCCTGTGTTCTATACTTTTACAATTAGTTTTTCCAATTGGAATCTGACCTCTGGTTTGCCGCCCCGATTTGTAGGATTTAAGACCTACCTTTCCATTTTACAGGAACCACGTTTTTGGGCAGCCCTGGGCAGAACCTTTTATTTTACTCTCCTCGCGGTCAGCATTGAGACAGTGCTCGGTATGATATGGGCACTCATTCTAAACAGGGAATTTGTGGGGAAAAACCTCGTTAAAATGAGCTTATTGCTCCCCATGGTGTCTACTCCGGTCGCCATTGGTATTGCTTGGACTCTTTTTTATGAACCTACCATAGGGCTTGCAAACTGGGTGCTTAGATCGGCAGGACTTGCTCCCCTCAAATGGATTGCCGACAAACAGCTTGTCATTCCTTCTCTAGTAATAGTTGATATCTGGCAATGGACCCCCATGATGACCCTCATTATGCTTGCTGGTCTTGCGGGTCTTTCGGTCGAACCTTACGAATCAGCCCGGGTTGATGGGGCTAATGCCTGGCAAATATTTTGGCGGATTACTCTACCCATGGTATCTCCGGTTATTTTAACCGCCGTCGTACTTCGTTCTATCGATGCTCTAAAAACCTATGACATCATATATGCGATGACCAATGGTGGTCCCGGTTTTGCCTCCGAGACCTTGAATATATACGCCTATAATTTGTCCTTTAACTATTTTAGGCTTGGCCATGCCTCGGTTGTACTGTTTTTCTTATTTATGGTGGTCATGATATTAAGCTATCTCGTGGCAAAACTAAGGCAAAAACTGGAGGCGTGAAAGCATATGCATAGATTCAAAATATCCCGTTTGTTTTTTTATTTC
>JAIWNU010000232.1 GCA_020216655.1 Treponema sp.
GAAGCGTTGGTGGACGCTTGGTTCAAACCGCGGATCTGGCTCCGCATCTTTTCAGATACGGCTAATCCGGAGGCATCATCACCGGCGCGGTTAATTCGCATGCCGCTGGAAAGTTTCTCCATACTCTTGTCCATACTGGTCTGAGTAACGCGGAGAGACCTGTCAGCATACATGGCGCTCAGGTTGTGGTTGATAATCATAGACTTCACTCCTTTGGCGTTTTCGACGCAAACCGCTTGAGGCGGGTTAGGCGCCGCGGCATCCTTGCCGTTGCTCTACGAAAAGCTGAAACGTGCCTGGAACCCTCGACCCGCCCGAAAAGGAAGGGTTGAGGATTTTGAGGTGCTGTTTTACAAATACAGTGGCCCGACGGGCATAAATTTGTCTTAGTCACCTCATTAAAAGTATCGGATTTGCATATTGGGGGCTTTACAGAAAAGTATGTTATTTTGAAATGCCTGTTTTTCGGCAGCGGGAGCATCCAAGTACATGTACATGGGAACGGCCTGGCTTATCAAACAGGCGGGCAACAAGCACTTCTTGCGGTGAGAGCGTTGCATTACAAACAGGGCAGATACGTTTCCGGTCCCCCGATAAGCAATAAATGCACCCAAAGATGTGCATGAGCCGGTCCGTACCATTTACGGTAGGAAAGGCTGAAGATTTAACCCGTTCTCCCTTTGCAAGCTTTGCTCCACAGACTGGACAGGTGCGCGGATCTCCCGGTGTTCCCTCTAGAGGCCCATTGTAACGGGGTACAGGGGGGGGTGAATTATGAGAAAAACCAAAAAAGAGTGAATATCCGAAATATAGGAGTACCGTAGCTATTATGATCATCACGAGAATTTGAACTATATCAGCCATGATTTTAATAGTGATTATACAGTATCGTAATACAGAAAGAAATGAGCCAATTTCAAAAGTTCGCTGCTTTTCTCTGGCGAATTGCCTGCTAGCCGACCAAGGGTAATACAGATATACTGTAAATTGTGTCTACTTTATATGTAATAGCTACGCCAATCGGCAATTTGGGAGATATAAGCTTTCGGGCTGTTGAAATTCTCAAATCGGTTGATGTGGTAGCCTGCGAAGATACTCGGCAAACTTTAAAATTACTCAACCATCTGGGAATATCCGTGCGGCTTATTTCCTGTAGAGCCCACAATGAAGGTATTGCAGCCGAAAAAGTGATTAATCTTTTAAATGAAGGATTAACGGTTGCCTATGCAAGCGATGCGGGAACCCCTGGAGTGAGCGATCCTGGAGCTGTTCTGGTTCGTTTGGTGGCCGAAGCGGGGCATAATGTTATTCCTATTCCTGGTCCATCTGCTTTTGCATCCCTTGTGAGTGTGGCTGGAGGCCTCGATAAGACGGTAATTTTTGAGGGTTTTCTTTCTCCAAAGCCAGGACGGCGGAGAGCGAGGCTTCAGGAGCTCTTGAATACAGAATCTGCATTTGTTATTTATGAATCACCATTCAGGATACTTAAGTTTTTGGAGGATCTTGCCGATCTTGATAAGGACCGATATCTCTGTGTGGGCCGTGAAATGACCAAGATGCATGAAGAGTACTTGCGGGGATCCGTAGCGGAAATCTTGGGTATTTTGCAGTCCAGGGAGACGCAAAAAGGCGAATTTTCGGTTTATGTATCTGGCAAGAAAAAGGATAAACTATTAGAATAAAAGGGCCGATGTAATATCTATACGGCAAGGCAGGATGAAGTTATGACAGTTGACAGAATTGGTTCCATTGATCCTATTCAAAACAGCAAGAAGACGGGAAAACCCGAAGCGGTTC
The DNA here is from genome assembly GCA_020216655.1 of Treponema sp. Taxonomy (GTDB): domain Bacteria; phylum Spirochaetota; class Spirochaetia; order Treponematales; family Breznakiellaceae; genus Gracilinema. The sequence continues at coordinate 1,798 of JAIWNU010000232.1, forward strand.
ACAAAAAAGGTTCCGCTGATTCGGTGTCTTTGTCCAATGAAGCTGTCGAGAAGGGGGACTTATATCAGGCTATCGAACTGGTATCATCAGCCTCAGACGTCCGTATGGATAAAATTGCCGAACTGAAACAGAAAATCAACGATCCATCCTATATAAACGATACGGTTATTAACAAAACGGCCGAAAAGATCATGGATCTGTTCGGTTTATGATCTATGCCGGATATCTCCTTTAAACTGGATCCAAAAATAATTATTGGCCCTGAAACGGTTAATAGGCTTGGCGGTATTTGTTCTGAGTATGGAAGCAGGGTTGTTCTGGTAACAGAACAGGTCCTATACGAAAATAAAATAATTGACCGTGTTGTTCAGGTTCTGGAAGATTCTCAGGTAGAAACGATAGTTTTTGATGAAATTCCGCCCCAGGCTACTGCTGAAATTGCAGAACAGGTAGCTGAACTTGCCCGCGGTGGACGCTGCAGTGCCATTATTGGCCTTGGGGGGTTAAAAACCCAGGCAATTAGCCGGCTTGCTTCAATGCTTAAAGAAGCTGGCGCTTATTTATTTGATTTACTTGACGGCCTTGTGCCTGAATGGAACTGCCTGCCCTATATTGCGGTTCCCACAAGCGGCAGGGACCCTTTTTTATTTTCCGATCGTTTTATCGCCGTAGATCCCCGGGATCGATCGGTTAAGGTTGTGCGGACACCCCCAGGCCTCTGTGTCGCTGCTATTATTGACAGCGGTGTTTCTGAACTTTTGTCTGATAAATTTGCTGCTACCGTGGCCTTTGATGGCCTCTGTGTTGCGATAGAATCCTATTGTTCTACAAAAGCTAATTTTCTTTCCGATGCTATTCTGGAACAGGCCATTGCATCATACGGTCATATTTTGGATTCCTTTTCGGAGAACCGAACCTTTGATTTGGTCGGTAATTCATCTCATGCGGGTTTTTTAACTGCCCTTGGTTCTGCGGTCAGTGCGCCTGGTATTGGTACCGCATTGGCGTACGCGTTAAACGGCCGTTTCCCTGTAGCAAAATCGTGGTGTTCCACTGTTTTATTGCCCCATATAATGGAACGTCTTGTTCCTGCTCGGCCTGAAAAATTAGCAAAGATTGCCGAATTGCTCGGAGAACCCGTAACGGGGGTTCCGGTAGCAGAGGCTGCAAGCCTTGCTGTTGATGGAGTACGGCGAAGAATGGGTGTTTTATCCGTTCCAGCTCGGCTTAAAGATTTTAACCTAGTCCTAGATCGGCTCGTTCCGGTGGCAGAAACTGCCCGCAGTCTCGATTTTATTGCCTATTCTCCAAGGCCGATCACCAGCGATGAAGCCTACGATATACTGAAACAGGCATTTTAAGCATCTATGATTACAATTGAAAAATTGCGCAAACTTCCCCGGCATCAGCGCTTGCATAAAATTGAAAAGATATTGACCCAATATGAGTATCAACTCGTGGGGAAGCCTCTGATCTCCGAATTGATACACGATTCCTATATCATCGATGTCGTCCGATTATTGACTTTTGATAGTGAATTTGAAGATGCGACACGGCTTTATATTAAGAACTTGTTTGATGAAATGAAGGGCGAATCTGATCAAAGACCCTTTGTTAATAAAATTCGTCATGTGCTTCTTTCCCTATGTGGTACTACGGTGGCTGATTGGGATTTTATAGATGATGATGGGAAATTAAACTCACAAATCCGTAAGATTTTGCCAGGAGTACAGGTTTTTCTAGAAGATATACGATCACCCTTTAATGTAGGATCTATTTTCAGGACCGCAGAGTGCTTTGGTGCAGAAAAACTCTATTTATCACCCTATTGTGCAGATCCGCTTCATCCAAGGGCAGAACGAAGCGCTATGGGCTGTGTGCGATCTGTATACTGGGAACGCAGGTCGCTGGATTCTCTTGAAGGCCCGCTCTTTGCCCTTGAAACCGGGGGCACACCGCTGGATCAGTTTATATTCCCAGAAAAAGCAACGATGGTGATCGGATCTGAAGAGCTGGGGGTCTCATCGGAGGCGTTGCAACGGGCAGATGCCTCCTTAGGAAGGCTATCTATACCCACCATCGGCGCAAAGGGTTCCCTTAATGTAGGCGTTGCTTTTGGAATAGCCATGCAGCGATGGATGGAGTCTATTCTTAAACCCGGCTCCGCTGATTCTCCCGCTTAAAACCGACCGAAAATTTTTCCAGCAGAACTTCGAGCTGTTTCTCATTAGAAATTCCGAAGGATGCTAGGGGTTTTTTATCGATCTGATCAAACGTAATAGTTCCTGCCTCGTATTCACAG
>JAIWNU010000052.1 GCA_020216655.1 Treponema sp.
GCATCTTTTACGGCTCTCTGGTAAACGGCGGCAATGGTTCTGAGCGTTTTTATCCTTTTACCTTACTTGCAGGCTGGAAAACTATATTGCTCGAATCTCCGGTAGATTTGTCTGTGGGGCTGCAAGTTGCCAGTCCCGCATTTAAGGACCTTCTTGTTCAGCCCGCCTTTTCAGCAAGCTTCGGCCGCCTTCTTTCACTGTCTGTAGGCTGGAACAGTTCACTGTTTTTCGGAGATAAAAATTCGTGGTTCCCTACGATTTCACTAACCCTGACCAGCAACGGCAGCCTGAAGCTGCAGGATGTACATGTCATTCCCCGGTTAAAGATCCAGCCTGTATGGTCCCAAGGGATCGGCGCGGAAACAGCGGTTACCCTGACAAAGGGAGAAAAGGATCGTCAAGGTCCTCAGATACAAATAACCGCAAAAGGGGGAGATGTTTATTCATCAAAAGTGCAGCAGGCTATTGAGTGGGAAATAAATATGGAAGACGATACGGACATTGCAGCCTGGAACGCATCAATTGAAGATGAATCAAAATCTGTTCTGTTTACCCGTTCAGAAATAATTCCAAAGCATGCAAGGTCACTTCGTTTTTCATTCTCCGTACCGCTTGATTCATCATGGAAAGACGGCCCATATACCATGGTGTTAATCGCCCAAGATCGCTATGGCAATTCAAGCAAGGCGAGTTATCCCTTTACACTCGATTCAAGTCCGCCGGCTGCATCAATACGCATCGAAGCGAACGGCGGTTCTGGTTCGACAATTTTTAGTCCCAACGGGGATGGAGTAAGAGACCTCCTCTTTATATACCAACGGGGAACAAGAGAATCGCTGTGGACCGGTTCTCTTTTGAATACCGCAGGAAATATAATTCGATCCTTTACATGGACTGAAATGGAAGTGCCGGATGTGGTCTGGGACGGCCGCGACAGCGAGGGCCGGCTCGTACCAGACGGAACCTATTTGTATCGTCTCAGTTCTACTGATAAGGCGGGTAACAGCTTTACTGTTATCTCAGATCCCATCATCGTGGATGCCCAACCCAGACGGCTTGCAATCAGCCTTTCTCATAGCACCATGTCAACAGATCCAGCTGCTAGTGTGCCTGGAATTGCGGCTCGTTTTTCTGACTACCTGTCCGCTGGTCTCTCTGGATGGACAATTCAGATAATAGATTCACAAGGACGGGTCTACCGATCTTGGCAAGGAAAGACGGTAAATCTTGACCAATTTCCAAACACGTTAACATTTAACGGTCTTACCGATCAGAAGGATGCAATTCCCGACGGAACCTATCGTTTTAGGGTCATCATGGACTACACCAATGGTGATAGGGTACACCAGACTAGCGCCTTTTTTTCGGTAGTGTCGCAAAAACCTTCTGGACATGTTCGTGCTTCCCAGAATATTGTATCCATTCAAAATCCTGAGGGAGTGTTCTTATTTCACGATCTTTCTCCCGATGCTGAATGGCAGGGAATCATCACCGATACCAACCAGAAGGTCATTAAACGTTTTCCGATAGGACGGGCTACCGAACCGGTTATTCGCTGGCAGGGGGATACTGATACAGGAGCCTTTGCTGAGCCTGGGACCTATTTGTACCTTGCGGAAGGTAAGAACGCGGTGGGCCTTGTAGGCCGCACTGTTCCGGTTCGGCTTACTGTGGAGCCTTTGAAGCAGGGAACCTTGGTTCTCCAACCTAATGCAACGCTCTTTTCAGGGAGAACAGGGGATGGCCGAATTGCTATTACATCCCGGTATCAAGATATAGGAACAATAACAGCCTTCGTGTTTTCTATACGGAATGTCCAAAACCGGATTGTCGTAAAAGAAGAGAAGGGTACACTGCCAGGGATTTTTTTATGGGATGGACGGGATTCCCTCGGCATTCTTTGTCCAGATGGCACATATCAGGCAGAACTTACCCTGTATCTGGGAAACGGCTCTGTTCTGAATGCAACCAGCCTCCCTATTACACTGGATTCTACGCCACCGAAAGTTGCTGTTTCTGCCAGGGAAACAGTTTTTTCACCGAACGGCGATGGAAATCTCGATACAGTGACCTTTACTATTTCAGCGGAAGGAGCTGCAACATGGACAGCTTCCATTGTTGATTTTGAAGGAAATACGGTACGACAATATGCCTGGAAAGAGGCCATACCTGCAACACTGGTATGGGATGGAAAAGATGGGGGCAATATGCTCGTACGGGACGGCTCATATCGTCTCGTTTTGGAAGGAACCGACTTGGCGGGCAACAAAAGCACCGTCATGTCAAATCCTGTGAGGCTCGATGCACGGATCCCTTCTGCCGCAATTACCAGTGACCTTCTTGCCTTCGCCCCCAATGGAGATGGGTTTGCTGATTCGGTGCAAATACGGCTCGTCACGGCTTTTTCCGACGGGATTTCCCGTGCTCAGGTAGCCATGAAAGACCGGAACGGTGCCATTATACGCCGGTTCATTACTGGCTCTACGCTATCCCAAAGCAGCCAGTACCTGTGGGATGGAACAGCGGATAACGGCGCCATAGCCCCCGACGGGGAATACATCCCCTGGGCAGAGATCGAGTATCTTAAAGGGGACCGTATCACTGTTTCAGGAAAACCGATTCGGCTAGATAGAAGTGCACCCCAGGTGTCGATTGCATTAGAGCCCCAGCCCTTTTCGCCCGACGATGATGGGATCAATGATATTCTGAGCATAGCCATCACCGCAGTTGATGCAAGCGGCATAAATGGCTGGAAGCTGAGCATTGTGGATCCTGCGGGCAACATATTTACCAGTTTTTCTGGCAAGACCTTGCCTCCTGAACCGATCCGCTGGGACGGCTATAATCTGGATAATGAACTCATTGAAGCAGCCCAGGAATATTCGTATATTGTACAGGTACGGGATACCCTTGGTAACATGGCAACCGTAAAAGGCACACTGTCTACCGACGTGTTTGTTATTAAAGATGGAGACCGGCTTAAAATAAGAATTTCTTCGATCGTATTTCCACCAAATTCTGCTAGTCTTTCCGGCACCGATCAGGAAACTACCAACCGGAACAAGGCTATTCTTGATCGTGTCGCAGCGGTCCTTAAAAAATATGCCTCCTACCGAATCCGAGTAGAAGGCCATGGGGTCAATCTGTCGGGGACCGAACGGGAAGAACGGACTGAACTAGAAGCCCTGTCACTGGCCAGAGCGAGGGCGGTATTGGATGCGCTCGTTGAACGTGGAATAGACCGAAGCAGGCTTGAAGCCCGCGGACTGGGTGGTCGTGAACCCCTGGTGCCTCATACCGATCAAGCCAATCGGTGGAAAAACAGAAGGGTTGAATTCATATTGATGAGGTAAGCATGCCAAAAATACTGCGTTTAATGTTTCGATTGCTCGCCTGGTTCGTAGGTGCCATACTTTTTATTATTATCGCCGCACTGGGATTTTTTGCGTATATCAATTCTGCACCGGCCTGGTCCGCTTTTAGGCCAGGTATTGAACGGGGAATTGAACAGCAGGAAGACGGCTCTCTCCTATTCGAAATATTCCAAGGCGAGTCGGCCTACAATGTAGGAAAACGGCTTGCCACTGCAGGACTTATTCGTTCCCGTTTCGCATGGAATCTGGTGAGCCGCTTTTCCCGTGAGACGGTAAAAACCGGGTTTTATATTATCAACAAACCTGAAACAATGTTGGGGTACTATGATAAATTTACCCGCGGACAGCAATTGCAGATTCGAATTACCATACCCGAAGGAGTAACGCTCTCTAAAATCGCTCAACTATTAGAACGGAGCGGTATTTGCGAAAGCCAAGACTTTATGCTTGCCGCGGTAAACCGGGATTTACTGGCCAACTATCGTATACCCGGTTCCTCATTCGAAGGATACCTTTTTCCCGACACATATCTCTTTCCCAAGGGGTTCAAGCCGGAAAAGATCATAGCCCTCATGGTAGAAACTTTTTTTTCTAAACTTAAAGAAATTGAACCAAATGCCACAGCTTTGGCCCCCAAGGATTTGCATGAAAAAGTTATCCTTGCTTCAATTATCGAACGGGAATACCGGCAGGATGATGAGGCTCCCCTTATGGCCAGTGTGTTTTATAACCGGCTTAAAATCGGTATGGCCCTGCAATCCTGCGCTACAGTCGAATACATCATTACCGAGATACAGGGGAAGCCCCACCCGGAAGTACTCTATTTTAAGGATATAGCCATACAGAATCCCTTTAACACCTATATCAGGCCCGGTCTTCCTCCAGGTCCAATTTCAAATCCCGGTATGGTAGCGCTCCGGGCGGCATTTTTCCCTGCCCAGACAAATTTTCTCTATTTCCGCCTTGTTGATCCTACCGAAGGCCGTCATCATTTTTCAAAAACTCTGGAGGAACACAAAAGTGCTGGTCTTATCTATGTAAAACGGAGTGCGGGCAGCAAATGAGCCGAATTGCTGAAGAAACCATTCAGGAAATACAAAACCATATTAATGCGGTTTCTATTATCGGCGAATATGTTCGTCTGGAAAAACGAGGAGGCCGATACTGGGGCTTATGCCCATTCCATAATGAAAAGACCCCTTCCTTTACAGTGGATCCGGACAAAAATTTCTTTTATTGTTTTGGCTGTCACAAGGGCGGTGGAGTTATCTCTTTTGTTATGGAGCAGGAAAAGCTTTCCTATCCAGAAACGCTTGAGTTATTGGCGAAAAAGCTCAATATATCGGTTAAATATGATTCTTCAGGCGAAGATCCTGCATTGGCACAGCGCAACAGGCAGCTTGAAGATATCGCAGAACTCTACCGCAGGGTCGCGATAAGCTTTCATCATATTCTTACCGCTACCGAGAAAGGAAAGCAGGCCTTGCAATATGTTCACGAACGGGGCATTTCGGATGAGATGATCAACCTGTTCAGGCTTGGCTATGCCCCCCCCGACAGGCTGTGGCTTTTCCAGTTTTTAAGAAAAAAAGGATACTCAGAAGATTTTCTTAAAAAAAGCGGACTTTTTTCCTCACGGTACAATGAGCAATCAGCCTTTTTTGCGGACCGTCTCATGTTTCCCATTTCCGACAAAAAAGGAAGAACCGTAGCATTCGGGGGGCGGCTTTTGCATGGTGAAGGGCCCAAGTACCTCAATTCCGCAGAATCAGAGCTTTATAAAAAACGGGAGAATCTTTATGCCATCGATATAGCTCTGCCTAAGATCCGGCAATCGGAAGAAGTGCATATCTGTGAAGGCTATATGGATGTCATTGCCCTGCATCAGGCCGGCATTGGAACCGCAGTAGCCCCACTGGGGACCGCCTTTACCGATGAACAGGCCCGTCTTTTGCGGCAGTGGGTTAAAACAGTGTATCTCGTGTTTGACAACGATTCAGCGGGACAATCTGCTACTATAAAAGGAATTCTTACCTGTCGTCGCAATGGCCTTGTATGTAAGGTTGTATCCATGGGAAAAACGGGAGAAAATGGCACTATTTTCAAGGATCCTGCAGATATTTTAAAAGAAGATGGCCCAGAGGCGTTGCAAAATTATGTAAAATGTTTTATAAATGATTTCGATTATCTTGTGGATCGAGCTCGAGCCCTATTCGATACTACTCACACAGAAGGCCTTGCCCAAGCAGTGGCCTTCTTTTTTCCGTATCTAGAAACTTTGGATTCCGAAGTTGCTCGAGACGGATGTATTGGGTCTGTAGCGGATATATTTGGAATCGACCGTTCGGCGATTCTACGGGACTTTGCCAAGTATTCAAAAGAATACCATGGAGATCAATCTCATAATAGGGAAGACTTAAAGCAAGGGCAGAGAGAACCGGCTCGCAGCAATGCTCCGATCCGAATGAACGATGAATTATTTTTACTGCTGACGGTAATATCAAACCGCAGCCTCTATCCACGGCTGCGTGCATCCTTGTCTATAGAGGAGGTTGAAGATTCACGGGCAAAAGAGCTTTTTATTGCCCTGGAAGAATGTTATAGAAAGGATATACAAGATATTGATGGTCTCTTGTCCCATATACAGGATGAGGCCCTTCGATCGTTTGTCCTTGAAAAGGCTTCATCTGAAGCGTTTTCTCAAAAAAGCGAACAACTTGTTTCTGATGGCATTAAAAGAATTCGTATAAAACGCCTTGAGCGGCGCCGGGCGGAGATTATACTTAAGCTCAGGACCGCACGGACAGGGGGTCTCCATTCAGAACAAAAGATGGAAGAGCTTTTGTCCGAAAAAGTTCACATAGATGCCGAATTAGTTCGGCTTAAGGAAGAGCAGGAATGACGGAATTGCAGCTTGACCCCGCAGTTGCGAAGCTGATCGAATACGCTAAAGAAAAAAAAAGCCTCTCCTACGATGAACTTTCCGATTTTTTACCGGAACATATCGTCAATTCCGAAAAAATCGAAGAAGTTCTGGCATTGTTAGAAGAAAACAATGTACAGCTCATCGAAGAGGAAAATCTTTCGGAAGAAGAGGAGGTAGAAGAACACAAGGAACCGGAGACGGAGAAAAAGAGGCTCGTCTATAGCGATAAGGAGTCCTCCGTTGACGATCCTATTCGTTTGTATCTTCGGGAAATTGGAAAGGAAAACCTCCTGACCGCAGAACAGGAAGTGGAACTTTCAAAACAGATGGAAGAAGGGGAAAATATCATTAAACGGGTAGTTAAAAAATCCGGCATGATAATTCCCGAATATTACGCTATAGCCCAGCGGGCCTTTTCAAAAAAAGATCCGCGGGAAATGAATCTGTCTAAAAAAGAAATTACCGAATATATGGCCGAACGGCGCCGGCTCAACCAGTACTATCGGGAAACGCTTAAACTTATCGGCCCCGATTTAAAACAGTACATGGACATTAAGCGTCATATCCTGGCCCGGGGCGGCGATATTTTTGAAAACCCTGAGCTCGCCGAATTACGGAACAAAATTATACCCGTACTTGCGGAAGCAGAAATTCACCCTGAAGAAATCAGTGGTTTTTCAGAAAAATTCGTCCAGGCTGCAAAAAAAATAAAAAAATACAGGAAAGAGCAGGAACGAATAGAAAAACGGCTTAGGGTTGGTTCCGTAAAAGAATTGCGGTCCCTGGGACGGGGCCTTACTATTAAAGAAGAACGGGAAAGAATAGAGGAAGAACTTGGGCTTCCCTCCGATGAAATAAAGGAACTAATACGGCACATTCAGGTAACTGAGAAAAAGCTTCATCAATTAGAAGCCGAATTCGAAGAGCCGATCGAAAACATTAATAAAATGGCCAAGGAAATAAACCGTGGCCGGGTTATGATGAAGAGTGCTAAGGATCGCCTTATAAAGGCTAACCTCAGGCTCGTAGTTTCTATTGCTAAAAAATATACCAACCGAGGGCTCCACTTCTTTGATCTAGTCCAAGAAGGGAATATCGGTCTTATTAAGGCGGTAGAAAAATTTGAATACCGGAAGGGATACAAATTTTCAACCTATGCAACCTGGTGGATCCGGCAGGCTATCACCCGGTCTATTTCTGACCAGGCCCGTACTATCCGCGTTCCGGTCCATATGATCGAACAGATAAATAAGGTGGTTCGGGAATCGCGCCAGCTTATGCAGGTCCTGGGCCGTGAGCCGACCGATGAAGAGATTGCAGAACGGCTTGGATGGACGGCACAACGGGTAAAGTCGGTTAAAAATGTTGCCCGGGAGCCCATATCCCTGGAAACCCCAATCGGCGAGGAAGAAGATTCACTCCTGGGAGATTTTATCGAAGACAAGGATGTGGAAAATCCGGCCAATCAAACCGCGTTTACCCTGCTGCAGGAACAGCTGCGCACCGTATTGCAAACCCTGCCTCCGCGGGAACAGGAAGTGTTAAAGATGCGGTTTGGTCTTGACGATGGATATTCTCTCACTTTGGAAGAAGTGGGTTTGTATTTTAATGTTACACGGGAACGAATCAGACAGATAGAAGCAAAGGCATTGCGGAGACTCCGACATCCAAAGAGAAGCCGCAGGCTAAAAGATTATCTGGACCATTGAGCCAATTTCAAAAGTCGGTCACTTTTGAAATTGGCTTTGCGATTGCTTGCGTTTGCGTTGCAACCGCTGCGCTTAATCGCAGATTTCAAGGTAGCTCTTTCAAAACTCTCTGAGTTTTGAAAGAGCTATCATCAATAGAGGGGAAAAGCATGGTAATGGATGAAGTATTTGATAAGCTGCGGACACTGCAGGATATTCTTTCGCAAAAAATCGAACTGGAACAGGCTATCCAGGAAATTCCTAAGATTTTGACCACCCAAGAAGATGTTCTGTCCCGGCTTAAGAAATCGTTTATTGAAAAGAACCAGGAATATGATCGGGTGAAAGCTAATGTTGCGCAATTTAAAACCCTTTTGGCCGAAGCGGAGGCAAACAGGGAACGGGCAGAGCGCAACATGGATACCATAACGACCCAGCGGGAATATGAAGCGCTTGACAAAGAAATAAAGGATGCTACTGAAAAGGAACAGCAGTACCGAAAGGATCTGCAGCGGGAGGAAAAAAATCTTTCCGTACTTGCTGAGGAACTTCAGTCCGATGCATCCATGATAGAAGCGGCAGAAAAGGAACTGGCGGAACGCAGGGCAGGGATCGAGTCTGAAATTGCTGAAAAGAAAGCCCAAATCGAAGCCCTTGTCCAGGAAGAGCAGAATCTTACCCCCGGCCTTGATCCTGAAGTATTTTTCAAATTTGAACGAATTATCCGTAACAAAATGGGCCTCGGTATTGTTCCTATAAAGGGCGGGGTCTGCAACGGATGTCATATGATATTGCCGGCCCAGTTTGCAAACCAGGTTCGAATGGGAGAGGAAATTGTGTTCTGTCCTTACTGTTCGCGGATTCTCTTTTATGAAGAATCTGAACAGGAAGAACAGGACTTTTTTAATGACGAAGATTCTGGCAGTCTTTCAGACCTGGATGATCTGGATATGGACGAAGAAGAAGAGGATGAAGAAGAGGAAGACGAAGACGATAAAGTCGATATGGACTATGACGAATAATTAGTGTTTTAGCGATGGATCCGGTTGCCGCTTATGGCTGGGCTGTTGAGCTCAGCCATAAGAGGAAAGTCCGGGCTCCGTAGGGCATAATGCCGGGTAACTCCCGGGCTTAGGAAAAATGCCAGTGCATTTTTTCTAAGACAGACAGTGCAACAGAAAGCAAACCGCTTAACTGTAAAACCGTAAGGTTTTATAGTAAGTAAGGGTGAAAGGGTGGGGTAAGAGCCCACCGCACAGCTGGTAACAGTTGTGGCACGGCAAACCTCATTAGGAGCAAAGTTGAGCAGCGGAATGAAGGGCCCCTTCGCAACTCCGCGGGTAGACTGCGTTGACAGTATTGGCAACAATGCTGCAAGATAGATGGCAACCTGCGGTTCCGAATTTCGGAACCGTTTGACAGAACCCGGCTTATGGATCCATCTTTTTTTTTACGTTGACTTTTTATATAAAAAAGGGTTATATCTTAGCAATCATGTTTTCTCGCTCCCGATCTTCCTATGCTGTTAATATACTCAGAAAGAGAGCCATAAAACTGGTTATATTTTTGGCGGTAATCGTATTTGCAGGTGTATCAATTTTTTTATTTATCCGTCAAAACAGAATAGAGAACGCATCGAGCAGAAGTCATTTGCTCTCATTATGGAATAGCGGTCAATATGAACAGGTTTTCCAGGAAGCCAAAAGCGGATTACAAAAAAAGCCCCTTGATACTTTTATGCTTATCATTTATGGCTTTTCAGCTTTCCAGCTAGCAGAAGCGCAGCCGGTACCTCAGGATGCCCAAGTCTTATATGATGAATCTATAGCAGCTTTACGAAAGGCCATGCTCTACGATGGGGCTAACAAAGATGGCCGGATTCCCTATGTTTTAGGTAAAGCATACTTCAGAAGCGGGCCCTCTTTCGCAGATTCTGCAATTATATATCTTGAAAAGGCAAAAAAACTTGGTTACTCGGCACCTGATTTGAATGAGTTTCTCGGCCTTGCATA
>JAIWNU010000053.1 GCA_020216655.1 Treponema sp.
TCATGGCGATTGCGGGTTTCGGGAAATCTATAACCAGGTTATTTCGTTCAAAAACGATGGAAATTCCGAGGAACAATACAATGATTCCTACTAACACCGAGACAAAGCCCCAAAGTGTGGAATACCGGGAGGTATAAAAACAAATGGCTGCGATAAACAGAGCAAGAATTAGATACTCAATCCATTGAGGAATCGGAATAAGGAAGTTATTCATCAAGATTGTATTGAGCGCATTTGCATGGATCTCAATACCGTACATAAGCCCATAGGGGGTCGGCTTTTCATCCTGGGCAATACCGTCGGCGAAGGGACCTACCATGAGTATTTTGTTATCCACCGCCTTTGTTTTTGGCCAGGTTGCCGGATCAGGACCGGGGGCCCGTTCGGCATAACTTGCATAGGAACGTACCGGGAAGGTCCTGTAACCATCAAGGGCAGCAGATGAACGATACCCCATATAGTTAATGACCATTTCCCCGTTTTCGTTAATGGGGATCACTATTTCCGAAAGTACCTTACGGGGAGCGGCTTTTATAAGATTTCCGTCCTTATCATAGGTATCCTTTCCGACAGGGATACTATAGGGGATTCTCCCCCCTGTTTTCGGATCCCGGACCGTAGGATTGGGAATAATGATGTGTTTCCCTATTTCAACCGTTAGTTGCGATGGATCGACCCCAAAATAATTACAGGCTAAACTCAAGGTAATCGCAGGCACAAAATAATCTTTTACTCTTCTGACAATAAAATATTGTTCATCCGGATTGCCGTCTCCGTCTTTATCTATAATAACGGGAGGAGATGAACTTTCCAAAACTTTCCCAAGCTGCTTGAGACTTTCTTGGCTTATTGGCGTTTTAATCGTATGGGCAACACTTTTTTTATCATACCAAACAAGCCGTTCATATTGTGATTCATCAACAGTATAACCTGGCTGTAGCTGTGTATAAGGTATTTGTTCAACCTCTGTAGTGAGCTTAGCGACCAGCGCTTGTCTTCTGTAAATCTGATCCACATCCTGAACATAATTGGCGTGTCCGTATCCTGCAACAACCTTGGCGTAGGGAATAAGCGGTGCCTGCACGCTGCTAAAATCCCTCATTTCCTGCCACGATCCGATTACTTGTTTAAAACCGGGGAACCGCTCAAATAGCACTCCCTGCCGCTTGAGCATCATTTCATGGGAGCTGTAATCAGCAATACCGACATCAAGAAGGGTTTCCAAATATACCGTCTGGGCCTGCGCAATGCTGTTAATAAGCCGGCCATCTTCAGATGCTTTTCGATCGCTTTCTATAAAAAAAACGTCAATAAAAATAGAGGATTCTCTGGATTGCTGGTCCTTTATACGGGAGAAAGCGTCGATTAAATTCGCATGGGTAGATCGAGGAAACGGCCATTTCCCAAATTTAGCAAGGCTTCTCGTATCAATACCAACAATAACGATATCATCCGAAATCTTAGGATTTTTTTCGGTAACCGTCACACCTTCCTGAACACTGGTGGCGGTCATTAAACCTTTCAAAAAGAACTGGAGATCCGTTGCCTTTGTATTGAGATTTGTAAAAATAGAGGTACTGAGGTCAAGAAGCAATATGGCGAGAAAGACAAACAAACCGATGATGGAACCAAAATACCTGGTCTCAAATATTTTTGCCCGTTTTCTCGCCATAGGTACCTCACTTTTGGTTAGCGGTTATAAAAAGTATACGGCTCTGGGCGAGTTTTGTCCAATTATCATTGGGCCATTTTTCAACAAGTTTCTGATAGGCTGAAATTGCAGCGGCGCTGTTCTTTTGGGTCTCCTGAAGCCGTCCTATGGCAAAATAGGCCCGTGGAGCGAGGGGAAATTCATCACCATAAGTATCTGCGGCTTTTGAATATAGTTCGATAGCCCGTACAAAGTCACCCCGTTCTTCCGCGGCAGTGGCAGCGTTATAGAGGGCTGCAGGAGCAAGATAGCTTTTAGGAAGTTTATCTGCTATGGCAACCCAGGTTTTTTCAGCCTCAGACCATTCTTTTTTATCAGCATAAATACCTGCAAGGATATTGAGTGCCCTTGCTCCAGCATAGGACGAATGGGAAGCAGCAAAAGATTTAAGCTCATCAATCAGTTGTGCAACTTCTTTATCCTTCTTTGCTTCATCGCTTTCAAAACGAACTTTGTCGTACCGTTCTGAAAAGGATTCTGCCTGTTCAATTGCCTGTACCTTCATAGAATCGACGACTGTAATTACAATCACCGTTGCGATGATCACAACTACAATGGCTCCAAGGATACCGAAAAGCAAAACCCGGTTTCTTTGGATAAAATTAATAAGCAAGCCGGATACACCGACCGAATCTTGGTTTGTGGATGCCTTTTCCATGTTGTTGTCCTACTCCTTGGGATTTACAATATCAAGTTCTTTGAGCAGTCTTGATAAATAGGTTCGTTGAATATCAAGGGCACGGGCTGCCTCTGTTTGGTTCCAGTTATTCTCTTCCAGAACCTTTTTTATATAATGCTTTTTAAACACTGTCAGCGCATTTTTTAAATTTCGTTGTTCCGGCATAGGCGGCGTATGCTGCATATTCCGTAATAAAAGGTCTTCCGCCTTGATCCACCGATCCTTGCTGATCACACAGGCCCGTTCAATGCAATTTTCAAGTTCCCGTACATTTCCAGGCCAGCTGTAGGACAGCATGATTTCCATAGCTTCGTCAGAAAAACCGTCAAATTGCTTTTTTGTTTCCCTGCTGAATTTTTTAAGGAAAAAGTTTGCCAGCTCGGGAATATCCTCGGGCCGTTGTCTAAGGGGTGGAATATAGATGGGAAGCACATTCAGCCGGTAATATAAATCGCTTCTGAATTCGCCCTTCTCTACCAAGGCCTCTATATCACGGTTGGTAGCAGCAAGAATACGCACATCTACCTTAATGGTGGTATCGGAACCTACCTTTTCAAAGGACTTTTGCTGGATAACCCGAAGCAGCTTTGCCTGCAGTTTAAGCGGAAGATCCCCGATTTCATCGAGAAAGATAGTTCCCCCGTCGGCCATTTCAAAGCGTCCCCGCCGGTTTTGCACCGCGTCGGTAAAGGCTCCCTTCACATGGCCGAACAGTTCGCTTTCCAAGAGTCCCTCTGGCAAGGCTGCGCAGTTAACCCGTACAAAAGGTCCCTGGTTACGGTTGCTTTTAAGGTGAATCTGTTCTGCGAAAAGCTCTTTCCCTACCCCACTCTCTCCGAGAATAAGCACCGAAGAATCGGTTTTTGCAACCCGGTCAATTATTTCGAGTTTTTCCAGGATAACAGGACTAGATGCAATGAGTGTATGATAGCCCTTGTCGGTCTGTATCTGATCCTGCAAAAAATGGATTTCTTCCTGGGCTTTTTCGAAACTCCGGGCATTGAGTATCGCGAGGGCTGCCTGGTTTGCAAATATTTCAAGCCATTCAAGATCATCCTGGGTAAAATATTTGCCATTTTTTTTGTTGATAAGCTCGATTACCCCAACGCATTCTTCTTTCATGCGCATGGGAACTGCAAGCATGGTACGGGAAGGATACCCAATATTTTTTGAAATTTCCGCCAGGTGACGGCTGTCATTTTCTACATCGTTTACAATGATTGATGTGTTATGCTGGGCCACCCAGCCTGCAATACCCTCCCCCATATTGAGGGAGTACTTTTTAACCGCCGCTCCCTTAGAACCGAGGGCAATTTCAAAATATAGTTTTTGTTCCTGTTTGTTGACCAGGAGGAGGCTCGACGCCTCCCCCTCACAAAGCCTTGTGGCAGATTCAAGGATCTGCGTCAGCAAGGATCGAACGTCCCCATAGTTCGAGTTGATAAGAGTGTTAATCTCTATCAGAGTATTGAACTTTTGAACGTCGATCGATGCCAGCATGGCCTTTGGCTCATTACCTTATTTGGAATCCCTGGATTTTAACATATCTCCCAGGGTAAAGGTAGATTCATTGGTCTCCTCTTCGGCCATGTACTGGGAAATTGCTTCCCGCTGCACCTTTTTCTGGTAATCCCGAATAGAGAATGCTACCTTTTGTTTATCAGGCTGCAACTCAAGGACCACAGCCTTAATTTTATCACCAACCTTGTATTTCTTAAGAGCCTCTTCAGGATCTTCTTCCCGATTTTCTGTGAGGTTAGACTTGTGAATAAGTCCTTCGATACCTCCGGGAACCCGTACAAAGATTCCAAAATCGGTGACTGAAGCTATTTCACCTTCGATCGGAGAACCTACCTTATAAGCTTCGGCAAAGGTCTTCCAGGGGTCCTCAGACAGCTGCTTAATACCCAGCCGGATGCTCCGGTTTTCAGGTTCACAGGCGATAACCATGACTTCCACTTCCTGGCCAACCTGAAGTTCGCTGCCCGGATGCTTGATTTTCTTTGTCCAGGATAGGTCATCCACATGGAGGAATCCGTCGATGCCTTCTTCGAGCTCAATGAAGGCGCCGGCGTTGGTCAGTTTTACGACCTTACGGGTAAGGCGGGTACCAACGGGATATTTTTCGGTAATAGTTGTCCAGGGATTGGCAGTAACCTGCTTGAGTCCCAGCGAGACCCGGCCAGCCTGGAGATCGTACCCCAGGATCATACATTCGACTTCATCGCCGATCTTAAGGACCTCTTCGGGCTTCTGAATCTTCTTTACCCAGGAGAATTCAGAAATATGAGCCAAGCCTTCAATACCTTCTTCGAGCTCAATAAAGGCACCAAAATCGGTGAGCTTGGTTACCTTGCCTTTTACGATGTCATTAACATGGTACTTGTCTTCAAAGTGCACCCAGGGATCGTCGGTGAAGTGCTTAAGAGACAGGTTAATGCGCTTTTCAGCGGGATCTATCCTGATAACCTTGAGCTTAATTTCCTGACCTTTTTTAACAAAGTCCTTAGGCCGGGTAACATGGCCCCAGCTCATATCGTTGATATGCAAGAGTCCATCGAAACCGCCCAGATCGATAAAGGCGCCGAAAGAAGTAAAGCTCTTTACCGTTCCGACAACTTCATCGCCAATTTGAGTATTGGCAAAGAAGGCCTGACGGCGGCTTTCTACTTCTTCTTCCATCCATTTGCGGCGGTTAACAACGATATTAACCTTGCCGTCCGAATAGAGCCGTTCCACATAGAACTTAGACTTTATGCCAAGCAGTTTTTCAGGCTTATCAACTTTGTTAGCATCGGACTGGCTGATGGGAAGGAATGCCTTAACACCGGCACCAAGATTCACATCGTAGCCGCCCTTGACTACTTTTTCGATAACCCCTTCCACAGGAACATGATCCTGGAAAGCTTGCCGAAGGTTCTTCCAGAAGACCTTTATATCTGCCTTCTGCTTAGACACAATGACTTCTCCGTGCTTATTTTCTTTCGTGATAAGCACGACCGAAACGGTATCACCAACCTTCGGAACTTCGGTGAACTCCGCTATTGGGATCTTTCCCTCCGACTTGTAGCCTACATCGACAAATACCTGGTCTGGGGTTACCTGAATCACGTACCCGTCGACTAGCTGGCCCTCTTCAAGTTGTTCGAGGGATTTAAGATACTCTTCCTGTAATTGTGTCTGGATGTTGTCCGCGGAGTTTTTAGACTCATCCATTTCCACTTCCATCTGACCCATAATTGATCCTTATAACTGAATTTTCTCTATCAATCTGTCATAAACTTGCTCAATGGTCAAGTCCGATGTATCTAAATAGCTAACTCCATCGGCAATTTTAAGGCTCCCTTCCGCTTTATTCCGGTCAATCTCGTCCCTTTTACGAATACCTTCGGCAATTTCTTCAAGGCTCAGCTTAGAAACCCCCTGGGTATAGCGCCTCTTTGCCCGGGCTTCAGGGCTGGCGTCGAGGAAGAAACGGTATTCAGCGTCGGGAAATACCACGGTAGTAATGTCCCGGCCTTCGACTACCACATTTTTTCCCGCTGCGATAGTCCGGACCAGGGCATTAACGACATGCCGGATCGGCACGATTGCAGAAAGCTGGGCAACCCAGGCATCTATTTCATCGCTATGGAGCTTGTCATCCACCTGCTCTCCGTCCAATACTACTTTCTGGCCTTGATAATCGATACGGGCTTCCCGGGCGCAGGCAAGGGCCTTTTCCGGATCTATAGGGCTGATGCCCTTGCGCAGGCACCTCAAGGTAATAGCCCGATATAAGTTTCCCGAATTGATGTAGGTAAAACCGAGTCGTTCCGCCAAGAGGCGGGCGATGGTGCTTTTTCCGGATCCTGCGGGCCCATCAATCGCGATAACCATGAGCTTCTCTCCTGTTTTTATAGCCTTCGATATACTTTTGAAACTGCTCCAATTCTTCAGATGTCAGCGGCCGGCTCTGCCCTTCAGGAAGTGAACCTAACAAGAGGTGTCCGATACGAACCCGATGCAGCCTTTGGGGATGCAAATGGAAGTATGAAAAAACCCGTCTGATTTCACGGTTTTTTCCTTCTATCAAAACAACCCTGACGGATTTCCTTCCCAGCCGTTCTATGGAAGCGCAGGTATATCGCTCCCCTTCTATTTCTATACCCCTGGAAAAGGCTTCCAGCATGCTGTC
The DNA here is from genome assembly GCA_020216655.1 of Treponema sp. Classification (GTDB taxonomy): domain Bacteria; phylum Spirochaetota; class Spirochaetia; order Treponematales; family Breznakiellaceae; genus Gracilinema. Next base: position 6,568 of record JAIWNU010000053.1, read on the forward strand.
CGGAATGGGTACCGTAGAATCAACGAGATACTCCTTTTCCAGTTCCGCCGAAGGGTGCCCCAGGGCGGCTGCAAAATCGCCGTCATTGGTAAAAATAATAAGGCCCGAAGACCGAAAATCAAGCCGGCCTATGGTATAGACCCGTTCGGTTATGTTCTTGGGAAGCAGGTCCTGGGCTAAGGGTCGGCCCTGGGGGTCCCTGGCGCTGCAGATATAGCCCGCCGGTTTATGCAAAGCGATATACAGTTTTTGCTGTTCCAGCCGCACCGCTTTGCCATCTACCAATACGGTATCGGCTTCACTTACCTTGGTCCCTAGTTCCGTAATGGTAGTTCCATTTACCGAGACCCGGCCTGCAAGAATGAGTGCCTCCGATGCACGGCGGCTTGCAATGCCGCAGCGGGCTAAAAAGGCCTGAAGTCGTATCGGTTTATCCATTGAGTTCAAACCTGTCCCGATCGCTTTCATCGAGTTTAGGCAGATCGGCGATGCTTTCTAATCTGAAAAATTTGAGGAATTCCTTGGTGGTACCGTATTGAATAGGTTTCCCAGGCACGTCCTTTTTACCGACCTCTTTAATAAGGCCCCGATCAAGGAGCAGCCGAATCATAGTATCCGCGGAAACACCCCGTATGGCTTCTATTTCCCCCCTGGTAATGGGCTGAGAATAGGCAATAATGGAAAGGGTTTCCAAAGCGGCCTTTGAAAGTTTTGCATCGTTCTTTTTGCCGTACCGGTCCCGCAGAACATCCCAATACTCTTTTTTGGGAGCGATGAGGATGCCTCCCCCGACTCGGGAAAGCTCTATGCCGCTGTCGCTGCGGGAAAAGCGTTCCTGCAAATTCTCCAGGGCCTTTTCAACCACATCTTTTGAGAGCCCAGAAATGCGGATCAGGGCAGATTCTTCTATAGGCTCATTTTCTAGATAGAGAATTGCCTCTATGAGGGCGGTTTCCTTATCCAACTGCAACTCCATCGCTATTTACCTTCTCGTAGGGTTTTATAATGATGTCTCCAAACATTTTATTTTGATATATCGAAACCATTCTGAATTTTACCGCCTCAAGGATTGCGAGGAACGCACAGACAATATCCATTACGGATCCGCTGCGGACCACAAGATCGGTAAAATTGCACTGTCCCTTTGTTTCCAATAGTTCGGTCATAAGGGCCATTTTTTCATTGACCGTGACCTCCTCAAAAAGGTCAATAATCCGTTCGCTGGTCAGGTTTGTCATGAGACTGGAAAAGGTTTTTAATAGGTCCCAGACATCTACCTTTTCCCACAGTTCCTCATCCGCAAAAGGAAGAGCCCGTTGCAGTTTTTTACGCTCAATGACCCATTCTGCTTCCCGTTCTTTTTCTTCCATGAGCTCGGTGAGTTTTTTGAATTTTTGGTATTCAATGAGCTTATCAACCAGCTCCTGACGGGGATCTTCGATTTCATCATCCGCTTCTATTTCAATAGGCAGCAGCATTCTGGATTTGATATACAACAGGTTTGCGGCCATCATATGAAATTCAGTGAGGTTTTCAAGATCAAGTTCTGTAGCATAGGTAAGGTATTCCAGATATTGTTCGGTAATCTGGGCTACGGGAATATCGTAAATATTTACCTCATTCTTTTTAATTAAAAAAAGAAGGAGATCCAGGGGGCCTTCGAATTGTTGTAGTCTGAATCGATATGCAGCGTTTTGGTTAAGTTCTTCCATTAACGCTGATTATAGTCATCAAAATCAGCATAGTAAATACCCTGGCTTTCCAGGTTTTCATAGATTTTCCAATAATAGTCCCCGGTCCGGGGATCCTGCGCTTCTGGTTCAAGATTTAAAAGCGGAAGGATAGCAAATTTCCGTTCATGAAGCATAGGATGGGGAATAAGCAATACGGGCGGTTCGGATACAACAAGACTCCCCATAATAAGGATATCAATATCCAGAGTACGTTCTCCCTTGGATCGTTCCTTGCTCCTATCCCTTCCATATTTCGCTTCAATTGCCTGAACAGATGCAAGAAGCTGCATCGGAGTGCCTGAAAAGTTGCCTGCTACAGCACAGTTAAAAAAGTTGGGCTGATCCAGTACATAGCGGGGTTTGCTGATGTATATGGGGGAGCAGCGCAGTTCTTCTAAGAGGGCGCCTAAATCGGCGACAGCCTGTCTTAATATTGATTTGCTGTCGCCCCTGTTTGATCCTAGCCCAAGAATTACCGGGTTAGAAGAGTTCGTCATCTTCTGATGATGCAGGTTTGGCAGGCCCTGCCTTTATCTGGGATGCACGGGGGGCTGCTGCGGATGCGGCAGAAGCCTTAGGAGCCGCTGCTGAGGGCCGTATTTCAGAACCTGCGCCAGCAGTTCCGGCCGACGCTGAAGCAGTTTTTGCACCTTGCGCTATTGCGCCGTGCGCAATAATGCCCCCGGGCATTCCGGAGGAGCTTGCCGCAGGCTGTTGGACCACCTCTGGTTCTTTCATACCGGGAAACATAATAGCCCTGAGTTTTTTCTCGATTTCCGCCGTAAGCGCAGGATTATTTTCCAAAAACTCCCGGGCATTGTCCCTACCCTGGCCGATTTTCTCTTCCCCATAGGCGTACCAGGCGCCTTTTTTGTCGATAATTTCATATTTAACCGCCGCATCCAGAATGCTGCTCACGGCGGAAACGCCCTTACCGAACATGATGTCCAGCTCAGCCTTGCGGAAGGGCGGCGCGACCTTGTTCTTAACTACCTTAACCCGAACCTTGTTGCCCACCGCGTCGGCTTCACCCTTTTCGATGGTCTCCATTTTTCGGACCTCCAGCCGCACCGAGGCATAAAATTTAAGGGCGTTTCCGCCGGTCGTGGTTTCAGGATTGCCGAACATAACGCCGATTTTCATGCGTATCTGGTTAATAAAAATAAGGATTGTTTTAGATTTTCCGATAGTTGCGGTTAACTTACGCAGAGCCTGGCTCATAAGCCGGGCCTGGAGTCCCACATGGGCATCACCCATCTCCCCCTCTATTTCAGCTTGGGGTGTTAAGGCTGCCACTGAGTCTACGACAATCACGTCCACCGCGCCGGAACGAACAAGGCTTTCGGCAATTTCCAAGGCCTGCTCTCCAGTATCGGGCTGGGAGACCCACAGTTCATCAATATTTACGCCCAGATTTTTAGCATATACCGGATCCAGGGCATGTTCCGCGTCGATAAAGGCCGCAATACCGCCCCGCTTTTGGGCTTCTGCAATGGCATGCAGGGCCAGAGTGGTCTTTCCTGAAGATTCAGGGCCGTAAATTTCTATTATTCTTCCCCGGGGATAGCCGCCGATGCCAAGGGCTTCATCGAGCAAAATGGAACCGCTGGGTATAATTTCTATGCCCGCCGCATTGACATGGGTACCCAGCTTCATAAGGGAGCCGGCGCCGAATTGTTTTTCTATTTGCAGGCGAGCCACTTCCAGGGCTTTGAGTTTTTCTTCGTTACTTGCCCGTTGTTCCTGATTTGAACCATTTGTATCTGTAACCTTTGCCACCTTAGCCTCCCCTTTCAGTACGGACCTTTTTGTTTATTTGCTTTAACAGTACACAAAATTTGCAATTCTATCAACCAAGGACTCGACGGATTTTTAAAGTCATCGTAGGATTAGAATATGCAAAATGCCTTTGCCATAGTGGCTACCCGATCAATGCAGGAATATGCTGAAAAAGTGGTACAAAAACTGGTTCATTTCCCAAGTTTTTCTGACCAGGCCGAATGCATCAATAGGGTTGATACCCTTAAGGTGTCCATGTTTGCCGATGGAGAACTTGAAGTATCGGTGGCCTCATCTCTTCGGGGTCAGGATGTCTACCTTTTTGCCAATGCGGCCCGAAATATTGCGGGTATTCCCGTAGAGGAAGCGAAGATAGAGCTTTACCATGCGGTGGACGCCCTAAAACGGGCTCAGGCGGAACGGATTATGGTATTTGAACCCTATGTTTCCTGTTCCCGGTCAGACAGGACCACCCGGCGCAACTCGGTAGGGCTCTGGATACATTTTAAGATCCTAGCGAGCCTTGGCACCCAGCATATTATCACCTACCAGCTTCATTCAGATAAATCTAAAAGTATGGTGGATCCAACGATTTGTGCTATCGATGATGTCCCGGGGCTGACGCTTTTAAAAAGACATCTCTGCGATACCTATATACAGACCTTAGACCAGTTAGAGTCGGTTGTACGGCCCCATTGGGCCTTTTGCAGTGTCGATGCGGGGGGCGAAAAACTTGCTCGGAGCTTTGCCAATGCCTTTGGGGCACCCCTCGTGGTGGCCCACAAGCAGCGGGATTATTCCAAAGTCAATACCGTGGAGTCTATCAACATACTTTCCGCGGAGCCGATCAAGGGCAAGGTGCTCTGGATCGTTGATGACATGGTAGATACCGCTGGTTCGGTGTACAGTCTTATAAAAACCCTTGCCAATTTGGAACCGGCGGAGATTAATCTGCTTGCGGTACACGCGGTTTTTTCGCCCCCCGCCATGGACCGGCTTTGTGAATTAAGCAGCCAGGGGCTTTTAAAACATATCATGGTTACCGATACGGTGTTTTGTCCCGAATGTTTTATCGAGGATTTGCCTAATCTTGAAATTGTTCCCTCTACAGAGTTATCCGCTAAAATAATCGCCACCATAGCGGAAGACAAATCCCTGGGGAAGCTGCTTCAGCCCTTTAATGCGGCGGAATATCTGAGCCGTCCCCGGCTTTTGTAACTCGAGGGTTTAAAATAGTTTTGTCGAATCTAAAAGTATGGTAACAGGACCTTCGTTGGTATAGCGAACCTTCATGGATGCCTGAAACATACCGGTGGCCACAGTAAATCCCCGGCTGCGGAGATTTTCAACTAAATAAAGATACAGTTGATTTGCCTTTTCCGGTTCGGCCGCATCTGAATATGAAGGACGTCTGCCTTTCCGCGCGTCTGCAAGCAATGTAAACTGGGAGACCACGAGGATTTCTCCGCCTACATCCTGGACAGATCGGTTCATTTTATCCTGTTCATCGGTAAAAATGCGCAGGTTAGCTACCTTTTCAGCTAAATAATCCGCATCCTGCTCGGTATCTTGGGCGGCAACCCCCAGATACACCAGGAGTCCCATCGATATGGCTCCTACGGTTTTTCCGTCTACCGATACGGATGCATCGGACACCCGCTGAACAACGGCCCTCATCGAGAAGTCTCCGGACTGGGTAACGCGACAGATTGATGAATAGCAATGCCCTTGAGCGCGATTTTCCCTCCCTCTTGAATGACCACAGAACCAAGCACTTCTATGGGGATTTCCTGGTTTATTGCCACCGCGAAGGGAAAAGCCACAGGCACTATGCCCTGCAAAACAGTCTTCATGTCGTAGCCAACCAGTAAATCAAAACTGGTAGCTTTATTTCCCTGCTGAACATTGGCGGCCATCCCTTTCCAGCGCACCGTCACATTACGGTACAGATAGGGGTCTTTTTGAACATCGAGGAATGAATAAAGGTCCTTCAGAGTATGAAAATCCGGTGTGGTCGTATAAGAAAGCAAGAGCGAAGCCTTAGCTTTTATTGCTTCAGAAGCGTTTGATTCAAGGATTCGGTTAATTTCTATTTTTGCGGCATCGTCCCTGAATTCTGCAAAAAGCGCCTTTGCCCGATCGTAACTTTTTAATACCTGATCCCGGGTCAGCACATAGCGGAATGAACCTGAGGTCTGAACCACTGAACGGAGATCATTTTCATTTAAAATGAGGCTATCCATTCCCTGCCGCCCCTGCTTTTGTGAAACAGGAAATGGATTGGGAAGCATACCTGTTGCTATGCCCAATCCAGCTATTCCAACCATAATAACAACTGCCCCAGATGCAAAAAGAAGGCGGCTGCGCAGGCTGCGCGGTACTGGCGGCGGAGGGGGAAAAATTCTTTTCAGAGCACCGGTTTCAAGCCAGGCTGAAAGGGCCTCCTTATCTCCATATTTACGAATAATCTGTAAACCTCGATTAGCAAGTTTCAATGCTGTTTTAGATCGATGAGGATTAGCCAATTCCAGATCCTGCACTTCTAAATAAAGTTCAACCGCTCTATCGGTTTCTCCCCTCCGTATATGCAGAGATGCAAGTCCGAGCAATGTATATGAATCCTGCATTTTTAGTTCCCGGCAGCGTCTTAAATAGGTATGGGCCCCGCCAAAATCACCGGAATAGAGGCATGAAATGGCCAAGATATAGTAAAACCGATGAGAATCATGGTATCGCAGTACTTCAGGCTCAAGGAGACGTATGGCTTTACCATACTGGCCCTGCCGTACGTACCGAGCGGCCTTGGTTAATAAAGGATCAAGTTTCATCCTGTACGTTACCGTATATTACCGAGATTCGTTTTTAGCCTTAAGCTTGGAAATGATTGACTCGAGAGCTGCCAGGTCATCCTCAGTTACCGGACGCTGTTCAGTCAAAATACTGTCTATCCGGTTCATTACATCTCCAACCATAATGAGGTCTGTTCTGAGTGACAGTTCATCAACAGATGAATCAGATGGAGCGCTTCCGAGCAGCTGCGAGATATCGCCTTCCAC
>JAIWNU010000233.1 GCA_020216655.1 Treponema sp.
ATCCTGAACCAGTTGGCGGATCGCTTCGGACATATCCGATGCCATCAGTCTTCAACCTCCTGAGAATAATCTAATTTTGCCTTTGCAATACTTTCATAGGATAATTCCACAGTACCCTTCGCTCCTCGTAATACTAGGTGATGATCGTCCGCCTGTTCAATTATACCCGCGGTCCAATCCGATATATCTGTACGATAACACCGTACGCCCCGACCAATATACAATTGGAATTCTGAGGCATCCTTAATAGTCCGATCAATTCCAGGAGATGCTACTTCTATATAAAGCTCCTCCCCGGGAAAGGCGAGTTCCAGCCTCGGTACAATTGCGTGATGAACCCGAGAGCAATCGCCTACACCAACCGTGCCTTTTTTGGTAACCGTGAGACGCACCTGGGTTGATCCCCGTTGTTTTGAGACCGAAAGTTCCACGATTGACATGCCAAGCCCAGAAACAATAGGGTTCAATGCATCATACAATGGATCTTCTTTCCTCGGGTTATAATTCACAGCTCCACCTACAAAAAAGGAGTCGTTCGAACGACTCCTTTTTTTTCTATATCAATTGGTCGACTTACATGAGTACTCTACCGTTTCCAATATTCTTTGTCAACCATAAGACTTGTGAGTAAGACTTATAAGCTTAGCATTAGTCATAGAACAAGGCGACTGCACCGATAAACTCTGCTCCGCCGAGCTTCAAGGCCTGCGAACAGGAACGGAGGGTAGCACCGGTGGTCATCACATCATCAAAAAGAAGCACCCGTTTCGGAACCCTGCGGATACAGAGGAATTTTCCCTTAAGGTTTTCTGCCCGTTCGGTTCGATGGAGCCTTTTCTGAGCCTTTGAGGGAAGCCGCTTAAGACAGCTTTGCACCGGCATTGAGATCCTTTTATGACCTCTCAAAAAACGCGAAAGCGTGGCAAGCTGGTCCCAGCCTTTTTCTTTAAGCTTTCCAGGCCGCGGCGGGACGGGCACCCAGGCATCGAAATGGAAGCCAAGACTGGCAAGATATTCCGCGGATTGCAGTAATTTTTGTGCCAGGAAGTGGCCGGCCGCTCGATTTTTTTGAAATTTGTACGCCTCAAGAAGCTGGGCGTGAACGCCCCGATAGGGATAGAGGGCAAGGGCAATATCATAGGGCGGCACATCCTGCTGCCTGCAGGTCATACAGAGCCCTTGTTCTGAGATGAGCGGCCGGCCGCAGCGGGGACAGCGAGGCTCTGCGGCAAAATCCAGGTCAAATTGCTTTTGACAATCCCCGCACAGTCCCCTCGTATACTCGCCGGTATCGGTGAGCAGGGTGCCGCAGATGGCGCAGGCACTCCCAAAGCACCAGGCCCTGAGGAGCCCTCCCCATTTTGAAACGTCTATGTCAGTATTCATAGCCACAGTACATTGTAAAAAGGGGATGCCGCTTTGACATCAATCTTCAAATAAGGAAGGGCTAGAGGCTGTAGGTTTCTTTGATTTATGACGGATTTCCTGGGTCATTTCTTTCCATGCATAGAGCCTCGTCAGGGCTTCTAGGGGTGTAAGGCGATCCAGGTCCAGGTTTGCCAGTTCTTTTGCTATTCGCTGCATGGCCCCCTGGGGGGCAGTATCCAGCGCTTCATGGGCCGTCGTCTCAGCGTTTTTTTCTGGCAAGAGGGCAAGCCTATCCTTTAGTTCGTTTTCTGTTCGCCGCAGGTTTTCAAGTATTTGGGCAGCCCGGGCCAAAACAGAAGCGGGGAGTCCTGCGAGCTGGGCTACAAACAGGCCGTAGGATTCTTCGGTGGCCCCTTCGCGGAGCTTTCTGAGGAATACAATTTTTCCATCCTGTTCGAGCACTTCCATGGATCGGTTTGCCAGCCGGGGATGTTCAATCCGGGAAAGTTCGTGGTAATGGGTGGCAAAAAGGGTCCTGCAGCGGATGTGGTCCAGCAGTTCTTCACAGACCGCCCAGGCTATCGAAAGGCCATCATTGGTACCGGTACCGCGGCCAACTTCATCCATAATAACAAGACTCTGACCTGTGGCGGCATGCAGTATGTTGGCGGTTTCGTTCATCTCCACGAGGAACGTGGATTCTCCCCGGGCTACATTGTCCGAGGCCCCTACCCGGCAAAAAATGCGGTCTACAATACCGATTTCGGCTTCCCGTGCAGGCACAAAGCTTCCCATTTGGGCCATCAGGGTGATGAGGGCGGTCTGCCTGAGATAGGTTGATTTACCGGCCATGTTAGGGCCCGTTATCAGTGCAAAGGCAATATCATGAGTATCCAGTATGATATCGTTGGGAATGAACTCGCCCCGGGGAAGATGGGCCTCTACTACGGGATGGCGGCCTTCGATAATCCTGAGTTTCTGTTCACGAGACACGACAGGTCGGGTCCAGCCGTTAACCGTAGCTGCCCGGGCCAGGGCCTGGCATACATCAATCTCTGCCATTCTTCTGCCTGCGGACCCCAATTCTCCGATCAGCAGTTTCGCCCTTTGGCGCAATTCTAAAAAGAGCTTTTTTTCTAGTTCAATAATTTTATCCGACGCGCCGTTTATATCCGACTCAAGGGCAGCAAGCCTGTCGGTGGTAAACCGCTCGCCCCCCACCACTCCCTGGCGGCGGATAAAATGGGGAGGTACCAGGGACAGGTTTGATTTAGTTACCTCAAAATAGTAACCAATGAGCCGGTTGTATTTTATTTTGAGGCTGCTGATACCGGTTAATTTTCGTTCCTCTTCCAGATAGGCTTCCAGGAGCTGGCGGCCGTTGTTTTTCAGGGCCTGCAGTTCATCAAGCTCCTTACTGTACCCGGGCCGGATAAGATTTCCTTCGGTAAGTAAAATAGAAGGCTCATCGAGCAGGGCCCGGTCGAGCTCGGCCTTGAGCTCCATGAGTTTTTCACGGCTCTGACTGTCCGGTGCGTCTTCGTATTCGCTGGGGATCTGACAGTCCTCGATAATGCGGGATAGGCTATCAAAAACGCCGAGGCTGTTCCGGAGGGCCACCATGTCTTTGCCATGGGCTTTGTCCATGGCAAGCCGGGAAGAAAGCCGCTCCAGGTCTGATGCGCGACCGAGGATATCTCTTATTTTTGCGAGGCTCTCCTGCCGGTGGTACAGGATCTCCACCATGGAAAGCCGCTTGTTAATGACATCAATATCCCGCACCGGATGCAGAATACGCCAATAAAGAAGCCGCCTCCCCATGGCAGTTTTTGTGTGGTCCATAACTTCCAGGAGGGAAAAATGAACATCCCCGTCCCGGAGGTTCCGTACAAGCTCAAGATTTTTTTGAGACGCCTCATCGATGCCGACAAATTCTTCATCCCCATAGCGATGGAGGGTTTTAAGATGAGGGAGTACGCTGCGGGCCGTATCATCCACATATTCAAGAAGGACCCCGGCAGCGAGGATCTCCGGCGAAGTATCATCGAGGCCGAAGGGCCTTAGATTTGCGGTTCCGAACTGGGCAGTAAGCCTGGAACGGCTTTGGTCCATATCGAAAAGCCAGTCGGCCCAGCGGTTAACCACAAGGCCTGTACGGTCCAGAATTGAATCCTGTAGGTATGAATAGCTTTCCAGAAGGGATTCCTGGATTATGATTTCCTTAGGCTGGAGCCGTTCAATTTCCCTGCGAAGCCGCTCTTCGCCGTCTTCGCAAGGAAAAGCGGTAGCCCAGAAGTCACCGGTAGATATGTCTATATAGGCAAAGGAAAAATACTGCCTGTAAGATCCAAGGGCGGCTAGATAATTGGCGCTGCCCTTTTCCAAAAAGTCGTCGTCCACCGTGGTGCCGGGAGTAATGACTTCCACAACCTGACGCTCGATGATGCCCCTGCCCCGGCCTGGTTCGGTAAGCTGTTCGCAAATAGCGACCTTTTTTCCTAGTTTAAGAAGCCGGCTGATATAGCTCCGGGATGCATGATAGGGAACACCGCACATGGGGAGCCCATTGCGGCTTGTAAGGGTTAAATTCAGGAGAGAGGAAACCTCCAGGGCATCCTCCGCAAACATTTCATAAAAATCGCCCAGTCTGAAAAAAAGGACTGTCTCCCGATAGTCCTTTTTAATACGGCGATA
>JAIWNU010000054.1 GCA_020216655.1 Treponema sp.
GTGTAGAGCTTCGGCCAGGCCTTACGGATGTGCGGATATTCAAACTTGTTGAGATCTTCTATGTCGCCGTTCAGGACCAGCTTATAATTGTTGGAAAGATAAAATTGCTCCAGGGCAGTCTCTATTATTGCTTGATTATGCTTTAAATCGTCCCGGGACCCGCCGTCTCCCATGTGCAGGTCGCTCATAATAATATACCGCTGTCCGGGATCGAGGCGTTCTTTCGTAGCCTCTTTAATCATGCTTTTAAAGGTAAGGTAAAACTCTTTAAAACTCATGGATGTAGATTATTCGTTTTTAGTGAGAAAAGCGTTAATGAAGTATTTGTATTTGGTTAAATGTTTTGCTTTAATGAACTCATTTCAAAAGTCGGTTGCTTTACATAGGCGGGCTAGCCGCCTTTCGGGCTAGCCCAAAGGTGAGCTAGCCCCGGTGAGCGGGCCCGAAAAACACGGGCCAGCTTGATATCCGGGCTAATCCAGCGCTTGAGCCTGCCCCGCTGAGTAACTGAAGGTCCGTTACTCTTCGCTTTCGTTCCAATGGCCAATTTTTCTGATTTTTTGATTCCGATAGCGAACCAGCACCGCAGGGGGGCGGTTGCAGAGATCCTGAAGGTCCCTCACGAGCACCTTCTTAATAGCCATGGCAGTGGCATCAGGATCGGTATGAGCCCCTCCCTCAGGTTCCTGTATGATACCATTAATGATCTTAAATTCCAAAAGGTCCTGGCTTGTTATCCTGAGCATAGCCGCCGCATCCTTTGCGCGGCTTGCGTCCCGGAGCAATATGGAAGCACAGCCTTCGGGGCTAATGACCGAATAGACGGCGTTTTCAAGCATGTAAATCTTGTCCCCTACGCTAATGCCGAGGGCACCTCCGGAACCGCCTTCACCAATGATAATGCTGATAATTGGTGTCTTGAGCTGGCTAAACTCCATAAGGTTCCGGGCTATGGCTTCGCCGATACCCCGCTCTTCAGCCCCTAGTCCGGGGTACGCACCGGAGGTATCAACAAAGGTAATGATAGGCCGGTGAAATTTTTCAGCCTCTTTGGCCAGTCTTAGAGCCTTTCGATACCCTTCGGGGTTAGCCATACCATGGTTGCGCTTCATGTTTTCCTTAAGGGTCCTGCCCTTTTGGTTTGCAATGATGGTTACAGGCTGTCCGTTCAAAAAGGCAAGGCCGCCAACAATCGCCGCATCGTCGGCATAGTACCGATCTCCATGGAGTTCGATAAAGTTATCAAAAATACGAGTGATATAGTCTAGGGCATAAGGCCGGTCTGGATGCCGGGCCAGTTCTACCCGCCGCCAGGCCATTTCGGTCTTGGATGCGGCTTTAACTTTGGATTCAAGCAGGGCAAGTTCATCGCTGACGTCCAGGCCGGAAGCCTCAGCCAGCTTTTTTAGTTCCTCAATTTTTTTAGTAAGGGATGTTGTGTGGGACATGGCTAGGCTCCTTTTTTAGCAGCCCCGTAGGGACGGTGGAGATCGATGAGCAGAGAAAGCAGATGCCGCTGTTCCTGCCTGCTTGCGATAATGTCCACAAAGCCCTTCTCCAGCTGGAACTCGGCCTTTTGGAATCCCTCCGGCAATTTCTGCCGTATGGTGCCTTCGATAACCCGGGGACCGGCAAAACCGATCAGGGCCCCCGGTTCAGCGATGATCACATCGGCCAGCATGGCAAAGCTGGCGGTAACACCGCCGGTGGTAGGATCACAGAGAACCACGAAGTAGGGTACTTCTGCCTTGGCAAGCTCTGCTACGGCGCTGGATGTCTTGGCCATCTGCATGAGAGAAAATATACCCTCCTGCATCCGGGCGCCGCCTGAGGTTGTATAAATAATGACCGGTTTCCGTTCCTCCGCCCCTTTAAGGAGAGCCCGGCTTACCTTTTCGCCTACCACCGAGCCCATGGAACCGCCCATAAAGTTAAAAGACATAATCGCCAGGACCGCAGGTTTCCCTTCTATGGTACAGGTGCCGGTAGTCACCGCCTCTTTCATGCGGGCCTTGGCTTCTGCTTCCGAAAGCTTTTCTTCATAGCCTTCCAGGTCAATAGGGTTCAAAGAACGGAGATTGGCCGAAAATTCCACAAAGGAGCCCTGGTCCGCCAGGTAGGCAATCCGTTCAGCTACCTCCATGCGGTAGTGATAACCGCAGGACGGACAGGTTTTAAGTGCCGCCTCAATGCTTGCCTTATCGTGGACCGTGCCGCAGGACGGGCAGGGTGTATCAGTGGACATGTTCCACCTCCTTTTCTATTTCGCCGTAATAGGCCGTACCGAATTGTCCTGAACGGAATTTTTCATGGTTGATGATCCACCGCTGCTGGATGGCATTGGTCTTGATTCCCTCTATGACAAGCTCCTGCAGGGCCCGGTTCATGCGGGCCAGGGCTCGTTCCCTGGTAGGTCCGTGTACAATAAGCTTGGCAACCATGGAATCATAGTGGGGCGGCACGGTGCAGCCATTATAGAGGAAGGAATCGAACCGGACTCCGGGGCCTCCCGGCACTTCGAGTCGGCTTACCTTGCCGGGGGTCAGGGCGTTAATGCGGCATTCGATGGACCAGCCGTTCAGATGCACCGAGGAGGGCTCAATTTCAAGCTTGCCTTCGGTACAGGCCAGAATTTGCTGGCGGATAATATCCACACCGGTTACAAATTCGCTTACCGGATGCTCTACCTGGACCCGGGCATTCACTTCCATAAAATAGAAGTCCTTTCCGGATACAAGAAATTCAATGGTTCCCGCCCCGCGGTATTTGAGTTCCCGGAACATACGGACAGCCCCTTCGGCCATTCGATTCCGCATGGATTCATCAACCCCTGGGGATGGGCTTTCTTCTATTAGTTTTTGGTGCCGTTTCTGGACCGAACAGTCCCGTTCTCCCAGGACCAGAACGGTGCCTTTACCGTCCGCGATGATCTGGAGTTCCACATGCCGGGGGTTTTCAAGATACCGCTCAATAAATACCGTGCCGTCTGCAAAGTTTGCAAGGGCTTCACGGCTTGCGATTGCCAAATTTTCTGGCAGTTCCGCAGCGGATCGGACGATACGCATACCCTTCCCGCCGCCACCTGCGGCGGCCTTAATAATCACAGGAAAGCCCAGTTTTTCCGCCGCAGCGATGGCCGCAGCCGGATCAGAAACCGCCCCTTCAGTACCGGGGGTTATGGGAAGCCCGTATTTTTTGGCCGTGTTCCTAGCCTGGACCTTGTCGCCCAGGAGATCAATGACATCAGGATCGGGGCCGATAAAAATGAGCCCCTCCTTCTGAACTGCCCGGGCAAAATCGGCATTTTCCGAAAGAAAGCCGACTCCAGGATGTATGGCCTGGCAACCTGTTCTGAGGGCTGCCATAATGAGGTTTTCTTTAACCAGGTAGCTTTTTGCCGACGGCGGCGGCCCAATACAGACCGCCTGATCCGCCAGCTTTACATGGAGATTATCTTTGTCGGCAGTGGAGTAAACCGCTACGGTTTCTATACCCATTTCACGGCAGGTACGGATGACCCGGACAGCGATTTCTCCCCGATTCGCAATCAGAATACGTTGTATCACCGGACACTCCTACAGCCGTTTTACTTCAAAGAGGGCTTGGCCATATTCCACGAGAGATCCATTTTCGGCCTTTATAGAAAGAATTTCACAGTCAAACTCTGCTTCCAGGTGGTTCATCATTTTCATGGCTTCGAGTATACAGAGGGTTTGGCCGGCCTTGACCTTGCTGCCTACTTCTACGAAGGGCGGAGCGTCGGGGGATGATGCCCGGTAAAAAGTAGCCACAATGGGACTGGTGATAATTTCTCCGGTAGCGGCGGGGCTCCCCGCATTGACTGGAAGTCCCAGATGTACTGAATGATCCGCCTTATGTGCATGGGACGGAGATGCTGAATGCCCTGTGTCCGATACGGTCTGATAGACCTCTGCGGCAGCCCCGTCTGCTACACCACCAGCTATCACGCCTCCTCCAACTGTGCTCCGGATAGCACTTTCTTTCCGGAGTACAAGATGCATGGAGCCGTCGTTCAGTTCAAGTTCCGCAAGCTGGCTGGAACCAAATTTTTCTACCAAAGTAATCAGTGTTTTATCGTCCATTATTGTTCTCCTGTTATATGGTTGAAGGATCTACATCGGCCTCGTAATCGACGCCGGCCACATCAAAACCATGGGCTTCTAAAAAGTCGTGCTTAAAGCCCTCTACATCCGCCAGGGTAAAGAGGTTTTCTTCAGTAATCGCATCCATGCGGGCCTTGGTTTCCTTTTGAACATCTTCCCGCATTTCCCAGTCATCGATACGGATGCGCCGGTCCGCGTCGGTGGGAACCTTTGCCGGATCCACCGCCGCAGGTCCAGCATACAGACGGTCCTTGTAAAGCCGCACAAGCTGTTCAATACAACCTTCATGAAGGCCCTTTTCTTTCATCACCTTAAAGAGGGCAGAAATGTACAGGGGGATGATAGGAATTACTGCGCTGGCCCGGGTTACCAGGGCCTTGTTCACCGACACCCAGGCTGCGCCGCCAGTTTGAGCGAGCCGTTCATGCAGGATGTGGCTTGTTTTTTCTAGGTGTTCCTTGGCTTTGCCAATGGTACCGTTTTTATAGATAGCCCATGAAAGCTCTGGCCCGATATAGGTATAGGCCAGGGTCCGCACCGTGGGGGAGAGGACCCCTGCTTTTGAAAGGGCATCGATCCAAAGTTCCCAGTCCTCGCCACCCATAACTTTTACCGTATGGGCAATTTCTTCTTCCGTAGCTGGGTCGGCGCTGGCAATGGACAGTTTCCCGGTAAGCATGTCCATGGTTTTTCCCGAATAGGCCTGACCTATGGGTTTGATGACCGAACGGTACATGACGCCGTCCCGGGGATCGGTGCGGACCGGGGACGCCAAAGAATAGATAACCAGATCTATCTGAGCGGGAAGGCCTGCCTTGGCAGCGACCTCACGGATTGCCGCTATCGCTTGATCTTTCATTTCGTTGGAAAAGGCGTCTCCGTCCAATGTTTTAGACACAAGGCCTGCTTTGGCGGCCTCTGCGTCAAAGGCCAGGTTGTCGTACCAGCCCGGCGTCCCCGGTTTAGTGGGACTGCCGGCCTTTTCAAAGGAAATGCCCACGGTAGCAGCCCCATAGCCAAAGGTGGCTCCTATCCTGCTCGCAAGTCCGTAGCCGGTGGAACAGCCGATCACCAGGGCAAGCTTTGGGCTCCCTTCTGTCCCCGCAAGACCCGCCATATTCCGGCGGACATAGTCGATCTGGTTCTGAACCATTTTGGCGCAGCCCTTGGGATGGCTGTTCAGACAGATATTGTTTCGTATCATCGGTTTAATTTGCACAGTTAGCTCCTTATATTTTATTAGCGGCCTGTGTTAGGCCCGCCATGTGTGTTAGCCGGCGGTGCGTGTTAGCCAGCCTTGTGTTAGCCGGCCGCGCGCTTTAGCCAGCAGCGCTGCCCACCAGGCACAGCCACTCTGCTTCGGCGGCCAGTTCGGTTCCCACATAGGCCTTGCCGGCCTGCTTAATCATTTTGCCCGAAACCCGAAGATTTTCGATTTCCAGGCGTACTTCTTCGTTGGGGCGGACCTGCCGGCGGAACTTAGCCTTGTCTACCGTGGCTAGGAAAAAGAGGGCATCCCCGCCGAGTACGCCGGATTTTCTGAGCCCCGCGCCGCCGGCCTGAGCCATGGTTTCGATCAGGATGACCCCGGGAACCACCGGATATTGGGGAAAGTGGCCTGCGAAGAAAAACTCCGTATCCTTAAAAACATGCCGGGCCACAATACGCTGCTCCGTAATTTCATCGATCACATCGACAAATAAAAAGGGCGCGCGATGGGGTAAAAGCTGCTCAATTTCGTTCATTTGCCGTACCTCTTAAAGACCACAACCCCATTGTGCCCGCCAAAGCCAAGGGAGCCCGAGGCAGCTGCATCAATAGTACCGTATTGGACCTTGTTGGGCACATAGTCTAGATCGCATTCAGGATCGGGGTTTTCCAGGTTAATGGTAGGCGGATAGTACCCTTCGGTTATGGCCAAAATACAGGCGATAGCTTCGAGACCGCCGCCGCCGGCGATACAGTGGCCGGTCATGCTCTTGGTACTGGAGACCTTCAGCTTGTAGGCATGGTCGCCGAAGGCGAGCTTAATCATTTTGGTTTCCGTGGGATCGTTTATCTCCGTACTGGTTCCATGGGCATTGTAGTACTGGACCTCTTCAGGTCTTAGCCCCGCGTCTTCCAGTGCTGCCTTAATTGCCCGGGCTCCGCCCTCCCCAGAGGGATCTGGAGCGGTAATATGATAGGCGTCGGCGGTGGCACCGTAGCCAGCAAATTCGGCTAAAATCTTGGCTCCCCGTTTTTTGGCATGCTCTTCGCTTTCCAGAATAAGGATACCCGCTCCCTCGCCCATGACAAAACCATCCCGGTCGGCATCAAAGGGGCGGCTTGCCTTTTCTGGCTCGTTGTTCCGTTTGGTCGAAAGGGCCTTAAGCATCTGGAAGCCGCCAATAGCAAAGGGCACAATAGCCGCCTCGGTGCCCCCAGCAATCACCACGTCGCAGCGGCCCGCGCGGATTAAATCCAAGGCTTGGCCCAGGGCGTCTGTTCCGGAAGCACAGGCCGTAACCTGGGTAAAGGCCGGCCCCTTGGTCCCGTAGATCATAGAAATGTTGCCTGCCGCTTCGTTGTTGATCATAAGGGGAACCGTTAAGGGCAGCATACGGCGGGGGCCGGAGGCGATCATTTTGCGGAACGATTCTTCCACCACTTCCCAGCCGCCAATACCGTTACCGAGCACGATGCCAGTCCGTTCGGGTGTAGTTTTAAGCCGCGGCTTTGCCCCCTCGGCGCTGCCGTCGGCTGGGGCGGGCTCTACAAGACACGCCTGTTCCAAGGCCTGGGCTGCCGCTGCGACGGCAAATTGGGTAAAACGGGCCATTTTACGGGCATCTTTTTTATCAATCCAGCGGGAAGGATCAAAGTTTTTAACTTCCGCAGCAATGCGTACGTCAAATTCACTGGCATCAAAGAGGGTTATGGGACCCACACCGCTTTTACCCGCCTTAAGGCTGGCACTGAACTCTTCTACTGTATTTCCGATGGGAGAAATAGCTCCCATTCCAGTTACAACTACCTTGGTTTTCATTATTTCCTCCTAGATAAACATGCCGCCATCGACGGCAATGACCTGACCGGTTATATAGGCTGCCTTGTCCGAGGCAAGGAACAAAGCCATGTTTGCAATATCAGACGGAGATCCCAGCCGTTTAAGGGGGATATGGTCCATCAATTTTTCCTTAGCCGATTCTGGGATCGCATCGGTCATGTCAGTAACAATATACCCCGGTGCGATGGCATTAACCCGCACGCCGCGGCTTGCCACTTCCTGGGCAAGACTTTTAGTTACCCCGATGAGCCCCGCTTTGCTGGCCGCATAGTTAGCCTGGCCCCCGTTCCCATGAAGGCCTACCACGCTGGACATATTGATGATAGAACCGGTCTTTTTGCGGATCATTTCACGGCCCACGGTACGGGCAATGAGAAATGCTGCAGTCAGATTGATGTCGAGTACTTTCTGAAAGTCCTCAATGCTCATCCGGAATGCCAGGCCGTCCTTGGTAATTCCCGCATTATTTACCAAAATGTCAAAACCGCCAGCATCTTTTTGAGCTGCTTCTATACGGGACTCAATTTCGGAGAGTTTAGAAAGGTCTGCAGTAATCCAATGAAGTTTACCCTTAGCCTGTTCCTGCCGCTGTGCTAAATCTTCCGGTTCCTTTGTACTCAAGCCCCAGACTTCGGCTCCTTCGGCGAGGAATGCATCCACAATAGCCTTTCCGATACCCCGGGATGCGCCGGTTACCAGGGCTTTTTTACCTTCGAGCTGTAAGGTTGTATTCATGATCTGCTCCTATAGTTTTATGCCTGTTCCAAGCTGGCAAGGGCTGCTTGTATATCCGCGAGGGTTCCTGCTCCATAACAGGGGATGGTACTGCTCGTATCTTTCCAGAGACCCTGCAATACCTTTCCGGGGCCTGCTTCAAGTACTGCATCTACCGCAAGCTCAGCGATTTGAGCTTCTTCGCTGGTCCAGCGGACCGGTTCGGTAATCTGCCTGAGGGCCAGTTTTTTCGCCTCTTGGCCGGAAAGGACCTGCTTACCCGTAACGTTAGAAAAAAGGGCAATCCGCGGATCGAGGAAGGTAGTTGCTTCGAGAACCGGCGCAAAGTCTTCCAGGGCTTCCGCAACTAAGGGGGAATGGAAAGGACCTGCTACCTGGAGCCGTACTACCCGGCGGGCTCCATTGGCCTTGAAGCGTTCTTCTGCCTCCGCAAGGGCACCCGCGGTTCCCGCAACTACGACCTGTTTGGGGCTGTTAAAATTAGCTGCATAGAGGCCAGTAAGGCCTCCCTCTCTCCATTCTGCAATAAGGGCGTCCACCTGCTCGCCGGGAAGTCCCAGAATGGCTGCCATGCCAGGGGCTGAGCCCGCTTCTGAAGCCGCAAGCCGGTCTGCTACCCTTTGCATTGCCTTGCCCCGGGCACTTACGAGTTTAAAACAATCTACGGTGCTGATTACACCTGAAGCAGCCAGGGCCGCATATTCGCCGAGGCTAAAGCCCGCAACCGCTTCTGGTTCAATTCCTTCTTCGCGCAGCACCGAGGCGGCGGCCAGGTTTGCCAAGGTAATTGCCGGCTGGCTTATATCGGTCCGTTTCAGCTTCTCCGCGTCTGCCGTTTCGAGCAGAGCCTTCATGTCCATCCCCGCCGCCTCGGATGCCAGGGCAAACAACTCCTGTACCGTTTTGCTTGCGTTGTACAGATCCAGGGCCATTTGGGGATACTGGGCCCCCTGGCCGGGAAATAACAGGGCTATGCGCTTTTTTGTTACCATACGATTAGGTTCCCCCCATAGGTTAGTCCGGCGCCGAAACCAAGCGTCATAATCAGGTCTCCTTTTTTTAATCCCCCAGTCCGATTGAGCTCATCCAAAGCTATAGGAACAGAGGCCGCAGATGTATTGGCATATTCTTCTATGTTAAGGAAAAATTTTTCTTCCGGTATGCCAAGCCGTTTTGCAGCGGCCTGCACGATCCGGGCATTTGCCTGGTGCGGTACAATGCGTGCAATATCATCAACAGAAATGCCTTCTTCCTGTAAAAGCCGTTCCATGGTATCGGTTACCGCCTTTACGGCGAAGTTGTAGACCGCCCGGCCGTTCATTTCTATTACAGGACCGGCATCGATCGTTTCCCCTGCCTTGTAAGGGTTCCGGGTTCCTCCGCGGCGCATGATAAGGTAATCTCCTCCAGAGCCGTCGGCCCCAAGAATAGAGCGGAGCAGTCCCCGTTTCTCAGGACCGCTCGTTGGGGCATCGGTTTTTTCAAGAATGACAGCCCCAGCTCCATCGCCAAATAAAACGCAGGTACCGCGATCCTGCCAGTTAGTAATCTTTGATAGAATCTCCGCTCCAATCACCAATGCCCGTTTGCGGTCGCTGCGGACGCTTAAGATGCCAGCAGCGGTTTCCACTCCGTAAATAAAGCCCGTACAGCCGGCAACCACATCCATGGCGGCCGCTTTTTGTGCCCCGAGCCGGTCCTGCACAAGACAGGCGGTGGAAGGGAAGCCAAAAAAGTCTGGACTTGCGGTTGCGACGATAACCGCATCGAGACTTTCCGCGGCAGCTTCCAGGGATCCATTAAGACTCTTGTCTCTCTCTAGAAGCATTTTTAAAGCTTCCTGTGCAGCTGCAACTGCAAGGTCGCTTGTAGCGGTTTGTTCGTCCGCCACATGACGGCTTCCAATACCTGTATGGGAACGGATCCACTCGTCCGACGTGTCCAAGGTCTTTGCTAATTCATCATTAGTGATACGGCGGGCAGGGACTGCCCGGCCGGTTGCGACAATTTCAAAAGCCATAGCTGCTCCTTAAAATGACAAAATAAACTAAAAATGTCATATTGATATTCTATAATAACAGGTAATGTAAAA
>JAIWNU010000055.1 GCA_020216655.1 Treponema sp.
ATGTCAACATAATCAAAGGAGAAGTAAAAGGTCGGAATAGTTAAAATTTTGGTCGATTCATTCCCGCTGTTACATGGTTATGATAGGTACGACAGCAAATGACTTAATACAGAGCGGACTGGTTCCAAAGCTCCAGGATTCTTGATGTGGTGGCGGAAATTTCTTCCGGTCGCAGATCTTCGAGCAAAACCGGAATGTCAGTTTTACCGATGGATCTCAGCCGGCGGAACAGACCCAACCAGTCGAGGTCTCCTGTCCCGGCAGGCAGGGATTTGGATTTAATCGGACCGCAGCTGCCTTCGGTTATCCGATAGTCTTTTGCATGGATAGCCACAATATGCATCCCAAAGGAGGCAAAACAGTCATCAAGGAAACTGTCCTGGCTGGCCACACCAGTTTTTCCGACAAGATTGACCGGGTCAAAGATGACCCCCAGCAAGGGGGAATCAATGTCTTTAAGCAGCCGTTGCATCAACCGAGGAGTAGCAATCGTGTGAGTATCGGCCACTGGTTCAATACCCACGATAACAGGCTGAGAATGAGCAGCAATTTCTTCTGCTTTTCTTACAAGGCGCTGTACCGATTCGCGCAATAACTGGTAGGTAGCTTCTGTTGCGGTATCTGGATGAAAGGAGCAGTCAGGATTGCGGGAACCAGTTTCTGTTCCCACGATAGAACAATTAAATTCCGGAGCAGCCTGGATATGTTGTTCGAACCGATTTAATTCTTGCTCGTGAGTTTCGGGGTCGGGATGAACCGGATTAATATAACAGCCCAGTACAGCAATACGAATTTGATGCTGCTCAAATGCTTTAGTTACGGCCGGTACATCAATGTTCGCAGGATACCGCGGTGCGTCGGGCAAGGCTTTAGATATGGCGAGCTGAACACACTGGATCCCTGTTTCGGCAATATGGCTTGCCAAAATCTCAGCAGGCAAACGTCCGAAATCGTGAGCCCTGGCTCCAATAGTTATCATGGAATCACTATATATTGAATTTGAAAGGTTGGGAATATGGTTATAGCACTTTCTGGACACGAAGCAGATCAAAAAAGTCTTTATGACGATACACAGAATCTTCAATCTGCGCTCGACAAGATATCTTTGCTGGGAGGAGGACAGGTACTTTTGAAAGAAGGTGTTTTTTATTCGGGTCCCCTCAAACTTCGATCAAACGTACATTTTCATATAGAAAAGGATGCGACCCTTTCCTTTGTTTTTGATCTAGACCGGTATCCTCCGGTATGGACCCGCTGGGAAGGGGTCGAATGCTGGGCTATGCATCCCCTTTTGTTTGCTCAAAACAGCCACCATATTATTCTGAGCGGCTCAGGAACCATCGACGAAACGGGCAGCCCTGGTGGAATATGCTCAGACAAGCAAAGGCGGAAAAACGGTCAGTACCGGTTCATCCGGTAGAGCAACAGTTTGCTGCGCTGAATCCAGGCTATCGTGAACAGCCATCCGGTGGTGGTGGCAGGGAAATTCAATTCTTAAGACCTCCCCTCGTACAATTCTTACATTGCTCAGATATAGAGATACGGGATCTTACCTTACAGAATTCCCCTTTTTGGAACACCCATTTAGTGTACTCCCGTAATATACAGGTAGTGAACGCACAGTTTATCAATCCCCATGAGGGACCAAATACAGACGGGTTAAATATAGATTCTTTTACAGATGTCACAATTAAAGGTTGCTCTTTTGATGTAGGAGATGACTGCCTTGGTTTAAAATCTGGTGCTGGTGTGGATGGCCTGCGGGTCGGGAGGCCCACTGAACATATCAGCATACAGGGATGCACTATGAGAGGTGGCCACGGGGGGGTTGTGATTGGCAGTGAAACCGCCGGTGGTGTAAGGGATGTACGCATTACAAACTGCAACATGAAAGGAACCGATCGGGGCTTGCCAGAACCGCGGGGCAGAGGGATCCGAATACGAAATGTAGACGGACTTACCCTCTCTAGAATTACGGTCAAGTTCCCGGAAGAAAGCAATGAACTTAAGGAAGCCCTGCTGCTGGAGGATGGTGTTTCCCGTTATCAGTTTTTTACTAAATGAACCGCAAAGCCCCCTATCTCCTTGTCGAGGTAGATGACTTTTAACCGACCCTTTTCGTATTTCGCAGTTTCTTCTACACCGGAGAATCCAAACTGACTAAGATAGATGAGGGCCCGTTCAACATTGTTGCAGCTCAGCGCGAGATGCCCCTTTGTGCCTCTGCCTGGACTTTTCATGATTTCCAGTGATTGACCTGAAAAAATTGATGAAGTGCCTTCTTTTATTGAAAAACCTAGCTTGTTAAAGAATGATGCGGTTATCTGTGCCTCCGCTTCGCTTATTTCGTTAATGCCTATATGGGCAAAAGCAAAGCCCTGCAGTGCGAGCCGGGACTGTATGCACAGGGCGGTTATTTTATCCCATTGTTCGGTGGCTATCAAATCCTCTTTGACCATCCAGCTTCCACCGATCGCTACCACCGAAGGAATTTTTGCATAGGAACCAATATTATCAAGGTCGATACCACCGGTAGGTACAAATTTGATGGAATTAAAGGGTGCGGAAAGAGATTTTACCATAGCTGGTCCCCCAGATGCCTCTGCGGGAAAAAATTTAAAAATTTCAATGCCTAGCTCAAGACCAGCTTCGATCGCCGATGGATTGTTTGCACCTGGAATAATGGGTAAGCCTTGACTGCGGCAATATTCTATGGTCGAGGTATTTAAGCCTGGTGATACGATGAATTGGGCTCCCGCATTTCGAGCCCGTTCGGCCAGATTACGGTTGATAACAGTACCCGCACCGACAATAAGCTCTGGGCATTCAGCATGAAGCCGGCGTATGGATTCTTCCGCAGACAGGGTGCGGAAGGTAATTTCTGCCACGGGGATGCCGCCGGCAATCAATGCCTTTCCTAAAGGAACCGCTTTATGGGGGTCTTCTATGGTAATAACAGGCACAAGGCCAATGTCTTGTATCGTATCAAACACCGAATACATGGTACTTACCTCCATGCATACTATAACACGTGATTTTAAAAAATGGAATAATGTTTCAAAAATAATTGACGAAAAAATCCAGTAGTGTATAATAAAAGAAGGACTTGAGGAGGAATGAAATGCATCGGATCATTAGCTTTGGCGAAATCATGCTTCGTTTAAAATCCCCGGAACATGAACGGTTATTCCAATCTCCGGTACTCGAAGCGCGTTTTGGCGGCGGGGAAGCAAATGTGGCGGTCTCTCTGGCTCTTTTTGGAGAATCTGCGGCTTTTGTTACTGCCCTGCCGGATAATCCTCTTGGGAATGCTGCGGTTCAGGAGCTACGAAAATATGGGGTCGATACAAGCATGATAAAACGGACAAGCGGCCGCATGGGGATCTATTTTCTTGAAGCGGGAGCAAACCAGCGGCCATCCAATGTTGTTTACGATCGTGAGGGATCCTGCATTTCCCGTGTCCAAGCTGGCGATTTTGATTGGTTTCGCATTTTTTCTGGGGCCTCCTGGTTCCATATCACGGGGATTACTCCGGCCCTTTCACAATCCGCAGCGGATACGGCTTTGGAAGCAATGAAACAAGCAAAAGCCTCAGGTCTACAAGTGTCGATTGACCTCAACTATCGGAAAAAATTATGGAACTATGGGGTGAGTGCTCCGCAGGTAATGCGGCAGTTGGCGGCCTACGCGGACCTTATTATTGCCAATGAGGAGGATATCCAGGCTAGTTTGGATATCAAAGCTCATCAAATTGATGTAAAAACCGGTGTTTTGGATAAGGTAGTCTATCGAACACTGGCTGTTCAGGTTAAGGAAGCGTTTCCTTCTGTTCACTCGGTGGCGATTACCCTCCGGGAGAGCCATTCGGCGGATTACAATGGATGGTCAGCGGTGCTGCACGGTAAAACTGGATTCTATCAATCCCGTTCATACGAAATAACCGACATAGTCGACAGGGTTGGCGGCGGAGACAGTTTTTCTGCAGGACTCATATACGGGTTGCTTAATTTTTCTGGGGATGAACAAAGAGCTTTGGAGTTTGCTACGGCCGCATCGGCCTTGAAGCATTCGGTGAGCGGCGATTTTAATCTGGTGACCCTTGCTGAAGTGGAGCAGCTTCTTAAAGGGGATGGTTCAGGCCGGGTTCAGCGCTAAGAAGTACGCAAAGGAGTCTACTATGGAATTACATGTTCGATATTCGAACCATCCAGAAAATGCAAAGCATTATGATACGGAAACACAGCGGAAACACTTTCTGGTGGAGGCTGTGTTTGTGCTTGGGAAACTGCAGCTGACCTATACGCATCAGGATCGGGTCATTTTTGGAGGAGCCATGCCGACGGGAAGGGCCCTCAGTCTTGAGGCGGGCAAAGAGCTGGGAACCAGTTTCTTCCTTGAACGCAGGGAACTGGGCTGCATCAACATTGGTGGGGCTGGTACGGTTACCGCTGACGGACTGAGCTATACCCTGCAGAAGGGTGACGGACTGTATATCGGTATGGGCACCAAGGATGTGAGCTTTGCTTCCGAAGATCCCTCTCTGCCTGCTAAGTTTTATGTGGTAAGCTCTCCGGCTCATCAAGCATACCCGACAGTACGGATTGAACAAAAGCAGGCGAATCCCCGCAGACTTGGCAGCCAGGAGACATCGAACGAACGGACCATCTATCAATATGTGCATCCTGCGGTCTGCAAGAGCTGCCAGCTAGTTATGGGGATGACGGTCCTTGAAAAGGGCAGTGTCTGGAATACGATGCCCTGTCACACCCATGAAAGGCGGATGGAAGTGTATTTCTATTTTGATATGGTCAGCGAAACCAGGGTCATTCACTTGTTCGGTGAGCCCTCGGAGACCCGGCACCTTGTGGTGGCGAATGAACAGGCGGTTATTTCTCCCAGCTGGTCTATCCATTCCGGGGTTGGAACCGGCCAGTATACCTTTATCTGGGGCATGGCAGGGGAAAACCAGAATTTTGATGATATGGATTTTGTAAAACCAGAGGATTTACGCTAGGAGGGGATATGGGCGGAATTTTAGAATCCTTCCGATTGGATGGGAAGGCTGCAATTGTGACCGGCTGTCACAAAGGGCTGGGCCAGCGGATGGCGACCGCCCTTGCCGAGGCAGGGGCTGATATAGTGGGGGTGAGCTTTTCGCCGGAAGCAGCGGAAACGAAGGCTGCTGTAGAGGCTGCGGGCCGGAAATTTGTCTATGTTTCGGCGGATCTCAGGTCTACCAAGCCCATACAAAATATTATTGAGACCACCCTTGCAATGTTAGGGCGAATAGACATTTTAGTGAACAATGCGGGGATTATTAAACGGAATGATCCCCTTGAGTTTTCTGAAGATGACTGGGACGAGGTTATGTCGATTAACCTGAAAACCCTCTTTTTCCTGAGCCAGGCCGTAGCCCGGCATTTTGTGGCCCAGAAAAAGCCGGGTAAAATTATTAATGTAGCGTCCCTGTTGAGTTTTCAGGGCGGCATCCGGGTACCTTCTTATACGGCAAGCAAATTCGGTGTCCGGGGCCTTACCATGCTGCTTGCCAATGAATGGGCGAAATATGGCATTAACGTGAATGCAATTGCACCGGGCTATATGGCAACAGATATTACCGTACAGCTCCGGGAGGATCCTGAGCGGAGCAGGGCGATTCTGGAACGGATTCCTGCAGGCCGCTGGGGAAAACCGGAAGATCTCGCGGGTGCGGTGGTGTACCTTGCTTCTCCCGCTTCGGATTATGTGAACGGTACTACCCTCGCGGTAGACGGGGGCTGGCTGGCCCGCTGAGGGAGCTAAAGCTGACGGAGACTTAGCTGAGGGAGACTTAGCTGACGGAGACTTAGCTTAGGGAGACTTAGCTGAGGCTCTGTCCCCGGCGGTTTTTTTGCCCCGGGGCTGCTGCTCCGAGGGATTGTTCCCAGCCTAAAATCGCTGATATCTCAGCTGCAGCTGCTTGTATTCTTTCGATATACATGGCTTTTTTTTCTTCTTTGAAGCGGAATATAGGCCAGGATACGCTGATGGCGGCTATCGCTTTGCCTTCATAATTGAAGACCGGCGCTGCGAGGCAGGTTATACCTTCCTCATGTTCCTCCCGGTCAGCAGCAATACCGCTCAGGGCAATGTCATGCAGTTCCAACTCGAGACTCGTCTTGTTTTTTATAGTATGGGGCGTAAAGGGTACCAGAGAAAGCCGCGAGATATGTTCTTTTTGTTCGTCCTTGTCCATATAGGCAAGCAAGGTTTTCCCAATGGCTGTGCAATACAGGGGAATCCGTTTGCCAAGCCGGGAATACATGCGGATGGTATATTTTGACTCAATCTTGAGGATATATATGGCATCGTTCTCGTCCAAGACCCCCATGTGCACCGTTTCCCCCAGGTCGGCGGAAAGCCGCTCCGCAATGGGCCGGGAAACTGAGGGTATATCAATGTGATCCAGCGCCCTGGCTCCTAAACTAAAAAGTTTCAGGGTTAAAAACCAGCGGTCTCCTTCGTCCTTTTTTACATAACCCAATTCTTTGAGGGTTTGTAAAAAGCGGTAGACCGTTGGTTTTGCAAGTTTTGTCTTTTTTGCCAGATCTTCCAGATTTATACCCGACACCGATGACAGGGTATTTAAAATCGTAAAGGTCCGGTCGACAGCGCTGATTCGTTTTGGTGCACTCATGCCGAAAAATAACGCTCCGCATTCTTAAAGGATATATCTGCAACAATGCGATCTAGGAGTGAGGGATCATTGGGGATTTCCCCCGCTTCCGCCCAGGACCCGATCAGGTTGCAGAGGATCCTGCGGAAATATTCATGCCGCGGATAGGAAAGGAAGCTGCGGGAATCGGTCAGCATGCCAATAAAACGGGGCAAGAGGCCAAGATTCCCCAGAATTTTCATCTGTTCTTCCATACCATCCCTGTGGTCGCAAAACCACCAGGCGGATCCAAGCTGTATCTTACCAGGAATTTCATCCCCCTGGAAGCATCCCATGAGGGTCCCGAGCACATAATAGTCCTTGGGGTTCAGGCTGTAAAGGATCGTTTTGGGGAGCGCTTTCCGGCTTTCCATGAGGTCTAAGAGCTTTGAAAGATTAGCCGCAATATGATGGTCATGAACTGCATCAAATCCGGTGTCCGGCCCGAGGCTGTCAAACTTAACTGCGTTGTTATTGCGGATAGCTGCCAAATGGAGCTGCATGGCCCAGCCATTTTTTTTATATTCTCCAGCAAGGAACAGGAGGAGGTAGGTTCGGTACGAGTCAGCCTCTTGCGGGCTGATTGGATCTCCATTCAGGGCTTTTTTGAAGGTCTGATTTACTACCCGTTCCCACTCAGCGCCGGTTGCGCCGTTTTCTGCCACTGCAAAGGGCGGGTATTCCAGGGCATGGTCTGATGCTCGGCATCCTAAGCTGTTAAAATAGGCAATACGGTCAGATAACACTTCCAAGAGATCCGGTATGCTGTTGATAGGCTTCTTTGCCGCATCTGAAAGTTTTCTGATATATTCTGCAAAGCCTGCAAGGTGTATGTTGAGCGCCTTGTCAGGTCTGAAGGATGGCAGTACTTTAGTTGCTGTGTTTTGTGCCTTACCGATAGCTTTGTGCCACTCGAGGCTGTCCGCAGGATCGTCGGTAGTTCCCACCGCAAAGACATTGAATTGCTTAAAGATGCCATATACTGACAGTTCAGGCCGCTCCGCTAGCTGCCGGTTTGCTTCGTTCCAGATGTGGGGTGCGGTTTCTTCGTTTAAAACCTCATGTATATTAAAATAACGCTGTAATTCGAGGTGTGTCCAATGGTAGAGCGGATTTCCCACAAGGTAGGGAACGGTCCTTGCCCAGGCAAGGAATTTATCGTAGGCTTCAGCTGATCCTGTTATATAGGTTTCCGGTATGCCGTTGGATCTCATGGCACGCCACTTGTAATGATCCCCGCCAAGCCACACCTCAGCAAGATTCGTGAACCGCTTGTTTTCGGCTATCTCCCGGGGATTAAGATGGCAATGGTAATCAAAAATAGGTTGATGAACGGCCACCTCGTGATAGAGCCGTCTACTCGTCTCGGTGGTAAGCAGAAAATCCTTGTCCATAAATGGTTTCATGGCAGTCTCCTCGCATGGATTGGTTACAGTATAATCGCCAAGTCCAGTCCATAAAAGCGTTTTGTCCTATCATTGTCGTAGCAGAGAATAAAAAAGCCGTCCGGGACGCCGGACGGCTTTTCAATATAACTATCCTATTTCTTTTCACCTGCTGCAGGCATGGAAGTGGCCATTACCGCTATCCTGCAATTCTGGCTCAGCCTGTTCTGAGCAGTCCTTGGTAGCATAGGGACAGCGGGTATGGAATCGGCAGCCTGATGGAATATTGGCAGGGCTGGGGATTTCGCCCGCTATGGGGAGTTCCTTAATCTGGTGCACCTTTCCTGGTTCCGGTTCTGGAACCGCTTCGATAAGGGCCTTGGTATAGGGGTGAATGGGATTATCGATAATATCAGCGGCCCTGCCCATTTCTACAATTTTACCCAAGTACATAACTGCAATACGGTCAGTAAAGTACCGGGCTGTCGATAGATCGTGGGTAATATAGAGGTAGGTAAGACCCAGGTGCCGTTGAACATCCTTCATCATATGGAGAATTTCCGCCCTGGTAGAAAGGTCAATCATGGAAACCGGCTCGTCGGCCACGAGGAGTGACGGGTTTAAGATTAAGGTCCTGGCTGTGGCAACCCGCTGGCGTTGCCCGCCAGAAAGCATATGGGGCCAACGGCCCATAAATTCCTCTGGTGGATTCAGTTTAACCTCCTCCAGAGCCCTTTTTATCATTTCTTCCCGGGCTTGATGATTCCCGTTGATTTTATGAATTAAGAGCGGTTCTTCCAAAACATCCTTAATCTTAAATCGGGGATTCATAGATGCGTAGGGATCCTGAAAAATCATCTGTACCTTGGTCCGGTACTGCCGGCCCGCTTCTTTACTTAAATGGGTAACATCCTTACCATCGAACCAAATAGAGCCGCCAGTCGGCTCAAGCAGTTTCATGACCAGCTTCCCGGTGGTGGTTTTTCCAGAGCCCGATTCACCAATAAGGCCGAAAATTTCCCCCCGGGCGATTTCAAAAGAAATGCCGTCTACGGCCCGTATAAGACGGCGGTGTTTTTGACCCGCCAAGGCCTGGGTAAATGATTGATGGGGCTGAAAATGTTTAGTGAGGTTTTCTACCCGTAAAATAATATCCTTAGAAGCTGCCATTTATTTACCCCCCTTGCAGTGCCAGCAGGCCGTAAAATGCCCCGGTTCAATTTCCTTAAGCGGTGGCTCCGCTTCCCGGCATTCTTCGGTTGCCCGGTGGCAGCGGGGATGAAATCGGCAGCCCTGAGGTGGATTGATGAGGTCCGGTGGCGTCCCCGGTATATATTGGAGGTTTTCCACCTCTTGGTGGAGCCGTGGAGTGGCAAGGAGCAGCTTCTCCGTATAGGGATGACTCGGTCCTTGTTTACCGTAAATCTGCTCATTAGTTCCCAATTCTACAATCTTTCCCGCATACATAACACAGATCCGATCGGAAACTTCGGCCTCCAAGGCAAGATCGTGGGTAATGAAGATAAATGAAAGATTAAATCGCTGCTTTAATTTTTTTAACAGATTGATGATCTGGGCCTGGACAATGACATCCAAGGCTGTTGTGGGTTCATCCAAAATGACAATCTGGGGCTTAAGAAACAGGGCGGTCGCGATTACGACCCGCTGTTTCATCCCGCCAGAAAGCTCGTGGGGATACCGGTTCATTACTTCTGTTGGAAGGCCCACATGGCCAAGGTATTCCTTAATGAGGCTCTCGGCTTCCTTTTTTTCCATAGTTCGGTGTTCTTGCAGGGTTTCCATCATCTGACGACCAATAGTATAGACCGGGGTAAGACAGTTCATAGCTCCCTGGAACACCATGGCAATTTGCTCCCAGCGGACCTGTTTACGCACATCCTTGTCCGCCATGGGCAGTAT
>JAIWNU010000056.1 GCA_020216655.1 Treponema sp.
GTCAGTTCCATTAATCAGTATACGGCCACCTTCGTAGCGTCCTGGAGTGGTTGGCATCCTAAGGAGGCTTGTCCCAAGGCTGGTTTTACCACAACCGGATTCACCCACAAGACCAATGGTTTCGCCGGGGTACAAGATGAAGGAAATGTCATCGATAGCCCGAACCGCACCCTTGGATGTGTGATAGTACATTTTAAGGTTTTCTACCTTTAGCAAAGTTTCCATTTCAAACCTTCTTCTGTTTTACTGCTTAGCGAGTTCTCAGTTTGGGATGCAGGATTCTATCCATAGCGAACCCAAGGAACGCAAAGGTCATACCCATAATGGCAATAGCTAGTCCCGGCGGTATGACCCACCACCACAGTCCATTTAGTATAGCGTTTCCCAGCATCGCGTCGTGCAGGATCTGTCCCCAAGTAACGATGGAAGCATCCCCCAAGCCCAGAAGGGAAACAGAGGATTCGTATACGATAGCGCTCGGCACCGAGAGGGCCATGGATGCAAAGGAGTAGGGGATAAGGAGGGGCGCCATGTGGTTAAAAATGATGCGTCGGTGTCCTGCACCCAGTGCCCGGGCAGCTTCGATATAGGTTTCTTCTTTTATTTGGAAGGCCATGGATCGGACCGTCATGACCGAGCCGGGCCAGAAAAAGATGACCATGACGCCAATGAGGAACCAAATGCTTGGTTTAAAGACCGCAGACACCACAATAAGAACCGGAAGCAGCGGAATAGACACAAAAATTTGATAGATAAATTGCATGATGGTGTCTACTATGCCGCCAAAATAGGCAGACATAATTCCGTAAAAGACCCCGATAAGGACAGAAACGGCGGATGTAAAAAGCCCGATAAAGAGGGCCCATTTAAGACCCGCCACGAGGCCTGAGAAAATATCCCGTTTCATGTTATCCGTGCCGAGAAGCCCCGACACAGAGCCGGTTACCACGAGGCGGGTATCATCCATGGAAAATTGTTCACGATTTAGTACCTGGGCCTTGATAGTGAACCGGTAATCTCCTTTCAGAGCTTCAAAGGACGCGGCCATACCTTCCCGTGCCTTGTTAAACAGGATTTCTGTGCTGCGAATGCTGCCCGAGGAGATGCGGGATAAGTTCGCCTGAGCTTCGTGGAGCTTAAGGAACGCAAAAAGACTGTCCTTACTGTCATTGTTTACCGAGAACCGAACAGGGGTAGGAGAGTCGTATTCTACATACCTCTGGGATATCTGAAGGGTAGTCCCATCGGGGCGCTGGACTTCCACCGTCAAGGGGACGGAGCCCGCAAGTGTACTGTGTACTATGATGTCGAGAGGTGCCTTGTCGGCCTTAAAGTGATATATAAAACTCTCTGTAACAAAGGTTTCGCCTTCTTCGTTGGTAAGTTCCTGCCTCGTTCCCCGATCAAGATTGGCGGTTCTGGCAGCCTTTTTCGCAGCAAAAAGATTAGACCAAACCGGCGGCGCATTGATGGGATTATCCTGCCAGTATGTGATATCCCGCCAGCGGGTATTTGCTTCTTTGAATGGAAGCAAGGGATTTTCGAAAATAGTAACAAGTAAAAAGAGGATAAGGAGGGCAAGTCCTACAAGTCCGGAACCTTCCCGACGAAACTCGGCCCAGAAATCCCGGAACCAGAAGCCCAAATCTTTTAGTTTCATGCTTTGCCTCCAACTTTGATGCGGGGATCCAGGAATCCGTATGTCAGGTCCAAAATGACAAGGCCTGCCTGATAGAGGCCAATGGTAATGGCCAGGTCTCCCATGAGAACCGGGATGTCATTTTGCTGAACCGCGATCCAGTAGAGGTTCCCGAGACCAGGCCAGGAAAATATACCTTCGAAAATAATAGAACCTGAAATCGAGCCCAAGAGGGATAAGAGAGACATGGTTATGAGGGGCGGAGCCGCAGTCCTGAGGGTGTGTCCAAAGAGTACACTGTTTTCCGGAATACCCCGCGCCCGGGCGGCCATAATGTAGTCTTCCTGAAGTATACCGAGTACAATGTTTCGGACTACGAAAGCTAACCCCCAAAAGCCGATGAGCACCAGGGTAAGCAGGGGCAGAGCGGTATGCCACAGCATATCAAGTATATACATAAACCCTTCAGGGGGCGGAACCGAATGAACCCCGCTGGAAGGGAATAATTTCACCACATAGACAAAAAACATGATAAGGATCATGGCTAGCCACCAGGTCGGCATGCCGTATACAATCATGGTAACAAGGCTTGTTGTCTTGTCGAGGCTTCCGCCAGGTTTTTGAGCTTTTTTAAGACCAAGAAAAATACCGATAAGAATCTCAAAGACTGCCGCTACGGTAAACAGTATGAGCGACCGTGGAATAGCTTCTGCAATAATTGTCAGCACATCCCGTTCACCCCGGGATGACTTAATAATGGTAGATTTCCCGAAGTTAAAGGTAATTGTATCGATGGCGCGATAGACAATCCGTTCCCATATGGGCCGGTCCAGTTTGTATTTTTTAATGAGTAGTTCACGCCGTTCGTTCTGGAATTTTTGCAAGGCAGGTGCGGTAAAATTTTTGAGCCGCATCGATTCAAGACGGACCTGTTCTTCTATCTGGGACCGCATGGTGGTCTCTACGACGGAGTTGAACAGGGCTGACATAATAAAAATTAAGAGCGCATACATAAAAAGCCCCTTTAGTATGCGCTTGGTGGCAAACCACTTATACATAAAAACCTCTTTGAGCGTGCCGTGTATTGGTTATAAACAGAAAAAGCCAGGGCTCAAAATATCAGTTTTTTTACCCTGGCTCAAGTCCTTGTAATAAGGGGACGGTCCAATCAGTTTAGGACATCCCCATTAATAAAAGTGTTATGGCAGCAGTACTAAAGAGGTCGGAACCACCGAGGGAGCTTCGGTGCTGAAGGCAGACTGGATAACCAGGGTATAACTACCCTCTTTGAGAGCGCCGAGGTCCTTGGCGGGAATGACAGCCTGGAAGGCTCCATCTTTAACATGCTTGGCTGTATACACCTTTTCGGTGCCATCTGCCAAAACAAGGGTAGCAGTTACCTTGGCCTTGCTGTCCGCAGCGGTAGCGGTGTCAGCCGGATACTGGACGGCAGAGACCGCCACATCAACGGTGACATCCTTAGCTTTGGAAGCGGTGGCGGGAACCTTTACTTCATCAATCCGGGTAAGGGTGGTCTTGAGCTTATTGGGCCAGAAGTCAGCCTTGTAGGGGTAGCTGTCCCGGAAGGCTGAAAGTTCTACATAGTTGGCGTTGTAGTCCACCTTGCTTATAAAGAAGGGGCCGTTGGAAATATAGGCGTTTCCGTAGGTGTCGATAAACTTAATAGCCGCATTGTACCGGGCAACCGCTTCTTCGGGTTTTACCCATTGCTTAATGCTGTCGGGTACATATTTGGCCTCCACAAATTCCTGGAGCTTCGCTTTGATATCCGCAACGCAGGTTGGGTTGATGACATCCACTTCGGTAAAGGCCGGGTCGGAGCTAAAGGAATAGACTGTCCCGCTCTTGGAGCCCTCTACAACCAGTTTTGCAAGCGCTTCGGTTATTTCCCAGGAAACGAGGGTCTGCCGGCCGGGGTTGCCTGCCTTAGGAGAAGGAACACCGTTAGCGGCTACTCGGGCTGCATCCATGGGCCAGTTAAAGTCGTAGTAGTTGGTAAAGGATCCGTCCTTATTAAGGACACCACCCTTGCTAATGGGGAGAGTAGACTGGTACTGGGCTGCATAGGCTTCGTCATAATAGCGATCGTCTTCGCTGTCCTTGTTAGCCCATTCATAGGCAAAGGCTGTTGCATACATGAGATCTGCTATAGTAACCGGTTGTCCAGAATGCCATTTACCGTAGATATAAGATGAGGTGGCCTCTGAGTAGGATGTAAGAGTTTCGTTCTTTACATAATCATACTGGCCGTCCCCAATATCCTTAAATTCTACACCGGATTCCCACTGCTTTGTCTTGGAGTTGTAAATCATTGCTTCTTTAGGAACCGCAATCTTACCAACCGGTTTACCTTCAGGACCGGCCTCTACCTTGGTGCTGACTTTTTTCTCATCCCATTTTACCCGTAAGGGGGTGTCAGCCGCATCGTTCGGGGCTTCGAAGGTGGAAGGATCGGTACAGGCTTCGATGATAGCTGCGCTGTAGACATCACTAAAGCCGTCTACGCCGACCGGGTCCCAGGCGCTCATAAAGAGGCCGCCCCGGGCAGAGTATTGGGTAACCCGGAGTATCTTTTCGCCCTTGTCGTTGGCTTTTACATCGGCGGAGCGGACTGACCAGTTGTTAAGACCATCGCCGAGTCCATAGAGCATGCGGCTGTTAAAGCGGCCCTTGTTAGCTACATAGTACTGCATCTGGCTTACGAGGTAGATACGAACCGCATCTTCAAGACCCAGTTTGGTTGCCTTGAGGTTGTCGGTCCAGTATTCGTCGCTCGTGAGGAACCAGCCGTTGTAGCTCTTCTGGGCAAGCCGGTCAATTTCATCGTTTTTGTAGTTCCAGAAGCCTTCGGTTGCGCCACCAGGCATATAGCCGTAATAAGGGGCATACATCTGGGAAATGGTTACGTCCCACCAGCGGCGGGTGGCACCGGCGCCCCAGCCTTCGGTGTACATGGTCCATTCATAATCTGCAGGGTCCCCGCCGTAGACAAGCTTGCCTGCCTTAGAGCGGTCGTAGAGGAGCCGTTCTACCTTGAGGCCTGCTTTTTCAAGCTGATCTGCCACATAGTTGCCCGCAGGGAGCCGTCCGGCAGGATCATCAACCCGAATGACAAAACGGATGGTGACTGGTTTGCCTTCGTAGGTCCAGAATTGGCCGGATTTAACAAGCTTGCCCTTGTTTTCAGGAAGGGCCGCTGCGGCTTCCATGGCCTTGCTAATGTCTTCGATAGCCTTTTTCTCGTTGCCCTGGGCAGTCATACCGAGGTTAGCTGCCACAAGATTGTATTTATAAGTTCCAGGCTGGCCGGGAGTCATGGGGGTCATCATAGGCTCGCCGGTACCCTGGAGTACCTCGTCTACCAGTTTTTTCCGGTCGATAAGCCAGTTCAGAGCATAACGAACTTCCCGGATGGCCAGGGGATTGAATACTTTTTTGCCGTCCTTGGTCGTATGGACATAAGGAGCTTGGTTGGGAATAGGGTTGGTCAGGAGGGACCAAGATCCCGAGGGAACTGCATAGACGTCTAGTTTGGAAAGATCTGCTTGGTCAATGCCTTTGTAGGTACTGCCGTTAAGGCCGGTAAAGAAAACGTCGGTTTTTCCTTCCGCCGTATCCTTAATCGCTACGGTTTGATCCATGACGACATTGTAAATGACCTTGTCCACAATGGGACCCATTTCTTTGCTTCCGCCGGCGGTTCCGGCGCCACCGCCTGAACAGGCTGCGAGCACTACCGCTGCAGCGCCAAGGGCTGCGAACAACCTTTTCTTCATGTTTTCCTCCTCTATAGCTTCAGGTTCACTCGAATGTTCATCAAGATAAACCTGTTAATCTATTTTGTAACAATACTTACAAAATGTAAAGAATAGACATGAAATATTTATGAAAACAGGGCTTGGTAATCCTGACAAAAGAGGCCGTTTGTATCATAATATCGATATGAACGATCGTTTCAGACGGTTTAATTCTGGGCGGGCAAACTTTTTCCTTGTTGCCTTTATTGCCCTGGTATTGGCCGGTGCGGTGCTGAAAATTACCGCATCGGTGGTGCTTCAGTTTATTGTGGCTATCCTTCTTGCGTTTGTATTGGATCCTATTGTACGGCTTCTTGAAAGAATGAAAATTCCCCGGGTCCTTGCAATTATTCTGGTCATTGCGGGTATTGGAGGCGGTCTTTATCTTGCGGGTCTTATCCTGTTTAGTTCCGGAAAGACCATTCTTTCCCAGTATCCCCGGTACGAAAAGCGGTTTCTGGAAATTTACAGCTGGATTGCAGGGTTTTTCGGCCTCCCTTATGACGAACATCGGACATTTTTAGACAACCTGTGGGGACAACTCGGGTTCCGTAATAGGGTACGGGATTATACCCTGTCTTTTACCAATGGATTTATTGAGTTCTTAAAAAGCCTCGTAATGGTGCTCCTCTTTATAGTCTTTCTGCTTCTTGAGTCTGCTCATTTGGAAGAAAAAATCGCCCTTGCCTTCGAAAATCGATTTTCCGGTAAAATTAAGAGCATTGTAGAAGCGATTGTAGCCCAGGTAAGCCGCTATCTTACGATTAAATTTTTTGTTTCCCTTGCTACGGGCATTTTCGTTGCCCTGGGCCTGGCAATCCTGAGGGTCGACTTTTGGCTGATCTGGGGCATTATCTCCTTTATACTTAATTTTATTCCTACCATCGGGAGTCTCGCTGCGGGAGCGGGGGTTACCCTCTTTGCCCTCCTACAGTTCTGGCCTCAGGGGTGGCCCGTGGCAGGAGCTTTCGCGGTCATGCTGCTGGTTAATTTTGTGATTGGCAACATTTTTGAACCCCAAATTCAGGGGGACAATTTGGGGCTTTCTCCCTTTGTGGTTCTGGTTTCGCTGCTCGCCTGGGGGTGGCTCTGGGGTTTTACGGGCCTTGTTATCGCGGTCCCTATGACGGTTATAATCAAAATAATCTGCGAACACATTCCCATTCTGGAGCCCGTTGCGGTACTTATTGGATCCTATAAGGATATTCAGAAGTTTAAAAAGGGAAGAGATACGCTTGGATCGATGCAAAATGTAAAATCAGAGGAAGTACAGAATACAGAAACTATAAACAAGGAGCATCAAACCAATGATTGATGAACAGAGCCTATCCAGCCACCGCACTGCGCTCTATAAGCGGCTCTATGAGCAATTAAAAGAGCTTATTACTACCAAGTCTCCGAACCTCATTGCCGGTATGGCTACCATAGCAGCCCTGCTGCATGCCAAACTGAGCCATCATTTTTGGACCGGCTTTTATTTTGTGGCCGGCGAGGACGAACTCCATGTGGGGCCATATCAAGGTGCGGTAGCGTGCCAGGTCCTGAAGGGGCGTGGCGTGTGTCTTGCCTGTGCCCGGTCAAGGCAGCCGGTCGTAGTCCCCGATGTAGAAGCTTTTCCGGGGCATATTGCCTGCGACTCCCGGTCTAAAAGCGAAATAGTCGTTCCGCTCAAAAAAGACGGCCGGGTCGTCGCAGTTCTGGATGTGGATTCTGACAAACTTGCCCAGTTTGATGCAGGGGATGCGGAAGCACTCCAAAAAATCGTGGATTTGCTGGTGCCTTTTATATAAAGGGCTATACTGTAGGGAGGGGGTATTATATGAAACGTCTCTTCTCTATAGTGGGGCTTTTAATTCTAACCGTTGCGATAGCGGGAGCTCAAGCCGCTCCTAAAAAGGTATTAACCCAGGCTAAACTGGATAAATTCCTGGCCGATTTGCCTAAGATTTCAAAGGATCTTGAAAAGTTTGCAGAAAAATATGACCAGGATATCGGTATGGGCAATCCTGAACTTGCTGAATCCTTTAGCCAGTTTACCGTTCCGGACGTCGCTGCTATGTTCAAGGCCATCCAGGCAGATGCCCAGGTAAAGGCCTTGCTTGCAAAATACGGCTGGAGCGATTTTTGGGAAGTATATGGGGCCGTGCTTTCAGGCTACTTTCTTGTTACTTTTGAGGATATTGCAGCCCAAATGAATTCGGCAGAGTTTACCAAGGCGGTGGAAAAAAGCAAAGCAGAATACAATAAGGATGATTACCAACTGGTCAAGAAGAACCAAGCAAAGATTGCCGCCTTATTCGAAAGTCTGGAATAAGGCAGGCTTTCTTTCATTTATTTCTTTTTAAGCAGCGCTGCGAAGGGGTTATAGGTATCGTTTGAATCATCGCCGGCCATATATTTCTGCGATACCGCTTCTTCTTCGGCGGAGCCTGCTGGCTTAAGAGAGATGCGCTTTCGGCTGCGGTCCACCTCAAGTACTTGGACGGTCAAGGTTTGACCAATACTAACCGCGTCTTTTACATTATTGTACTTGCCGCCGCCCCTGAGTTCTGACACATGCACAAGGCCGTCCAGTCCCGGCTCCAGGTTTACAAAGGCCCCGTAGTCGGCAATGCGGACCACTTTTCCCGAATGTTTTGAACCTACGGGGTACTTTTCCGCTGCCTTTTCCCAGGGGTCTTCCTGGAGGCTTTTCATGCTTAGGGTGATTTTTTCCGTGCTCCAATCCAATTTAATGATTTCCGCCCGCACTTCCCGCCCCACTTTTATTGTCTTGGTAATATCTTCCACCCGTTCCCGGCTGATTTCTGATACGGGCAGCAGGGCTTGCACCGCACCGAGGTCTACAAAGGCACCGAAATCCTGAATGGAGGTTACCTTTCCGGTGACTATACTGTGTTCTTTTAATGTTTCCTTGAGCTTAGCCACCTTCTCTGCCTGCAGCGCCTCTTCTATTGCCCGGTTAGAAACAATGAGGTTTCGGCCGCTGTCCTTGTATTCCTGGATAAGGAACGTGAGGTGTTTCCCGACCAAAGGTGCGGCCTCTTCCGAACGTTTGAGACCCATCTGTGAATAGGGACAAAAGGCCCGCGCTTCGCCAATTTTTACCTCATATCCGCCTTTAATTTCTTTTTCAACGATCCCCTCCACGGGGATTTTGTTTTTATAGGCCTGTTCCAGCATAGAAAAATCAGTTTTATCTGAGCTGAAGCGCCTTGTAAAATAGAGTTGTCCGTTTTGGGCTTTTACAAAGAAAACCCGAATAGGGTCTCCTTCTTTAACAGTTACGTTCCCTTCTTTGTCCAGCACTTCCGCTTTGTCAAGAATTCCTTCGCTTTTGCCGCCAAGCTGCAAAAACACGGTGTCTTCAGATATGTACTCAATCCTGGTTTCCACCATCTGGCCGATTTCGTATTTTTCCCTGCTCCCCAAATTTTGTTCCATGTAACGGGCGAAACTATTGTCTGCCGCTCCTGCTGCGCGCTTTGCCATCTTATTACTCTCCTTATCAGGTTGATGAAAGCATACCAAAAAAAATTATTTATGGGGAGGTCCATTACAAGCTTGAAATGATCTTATCAGAGCGCTATTATTACACAATAAATGTGTAAAATGTGTAATTAAAGGGGGCAAGGTAAATTGGTCGATATCACACGGGACCGTATTATCAGTGCTGCCCAGGGAATACTGAAAACCCGCGGAGCAGAAGCGCTTACCATGGAAACTGCGGCAGAACTCGCAGGGGTGAGCCGGAAAACGGTGTACAATTATTTCCAGAATCGTTTTGAACTCATTGATGCGGCGGTAGCCCGGTGGATGCGCCATGTTCTCGATGGAGTGGAAGGTATCGCTGCGGATAACAGCCTCCCCTTTATCGACAAGCTCAACGCTATTGTAGACCGGGGGTTTCAGGATCTCCGGGAGGGTGGCCGAATTTTTGGCCGGCCCCACCGGGAATTGCTTGACCCGAACGAGCTTGAGCTGCGGAACAGCCTCCAAAATTCGCTGGAGAACCTGATTAAAAGCATTGTTAATTCCGCTGCCGGGGAAGGGTACATACGAGAGGAATTTAGTCCCCATCAAATTACCTGGATTATCATCAATATAATTACCGGAATTACTGTCCTTGAGCAGGTGGAGGACCAGAGTTTTTCCAAGGCAGAACTGCTCCAGGATTCTCTCAAAGCAGTGGTCCTTGGGGTCTTAAGTCCCGCCGGTTTGGCCGCCATGAGGGATTCTCCGCTGCTTGCGGGAATGCCGGCCGCAAGGACCATGCCTAACGACGAAGTTAAATTGTTACGGACCAAAGGAGCGCCGCATTATGGCAGCTAAAAAGCTTACAATTGGCCGGATTGCACGGTTTTTTATCCCCCTGCTTATTCTCGCGGGTGCTTTTTATGTGAGCCGCGGAATGGGGAAGAGCGGTGAAACCGAAAAAAAAGCGAGTCCTATTCCGGTCCGGGTGGAAAAACCTCGCTACGGAGACCTGGTCCGGACCTTGAATATTAACGGCTATGTGGAATCGGAGCGAATGGTGACGGTACTCCCCCTTGTTTCCGGGGTGCTCCAGGACCTCTATGTGGATGTGGGGGACCGGGTGCGGGCGGACCAGATCATTGCCCGAATTGATCCCGAACGGTATCGGCTCCAGTTCCAGCAGGCTGAAACTGCATACCTTTCGGCCCAATCTACGTTTGATCGGGTGTCCCAGCTCTACAAATCAAACGCAACCAGCACCCAGAACTATGAACAGGCCAAGGCTCAGGCTGAGGCCTATAAATCTCAGTATGATTTAGCAAAATTGCAGCTCGAGTATACCGATATCAAAAGTCCCCTAGACGGGGTGGTTCTTAAAAAGCATCTCTCAGTAGGATCCTTGGCCGCCCCTGAACGGCCCCTGGTCACCATTGCGGATCTCAATAACCTCCTTATCCGCTGCCAGATTCCCGAACGGTATTATTCCCAGTTCCAGAATGCCCACAGGACGGGCGGGGGAGACCTCTGGATTAGTATCCGGCGCAGCGACGGATCGGTCTTCCCTGGACGCATTAGAAGTATAAGCCCCTTCGTATCGGCGGAAACGAAAAACTTCGAAGTGGTCATTACTGTCGCTTCTGACACGGAGTCCCTGCGGCCCGGTATGTTTGTGACCACTTCCTTTGAGCTTTCCCGGATAAAAAATGTGTACACCCTGCCTTTTGCAGCCCTTGCGGGGGGAAACACCCTGTGGTACGCCGAGGATGGCCGGGCAAAGAAAGAGGAAATTGCCATTACCGAGAGCAACGACGAAAGATTTGTGGTAGGTAAGGAATGGGCTGACCGGGATGTGATAGTGGAAGGCTGGTATTTCCTGCGAGAACAGAGTCCTGTGGCGGTAAGTCAATGATACTCTCAGATTTTTCGGTCAAACATCCGGCTATCATCGTTATACTCCTTGCGGCGCTGCTCCTCTTTGCCATGCTGGCCCTGGGGGCGCTCAATACGGAAATGATTCCGCCGGTTACCATGCCCAAGGCGACCATTATCACGAAGCTTCCCGGCGCGGGGGCCAGGGAAATGGAACGGAACGTGAGCCGGATAATTGAAAACCAGATGGCCACTTTGCCGGGTTTAACGGAGCTTACTTCATCAAGCTATGCGTCCTATTCGTCGGTAACCCTTTCCTTTAACGCTTCGGTCAATGTCCGGGATAAACTCCCCCAAATACGGGAACTTCTGAACGGCATTCTGGATGAACTCCCAGAAAATATTGATGGAGCCCCGGTTATCTATATTATGGAAGCCGGCGCATTTTTGCCGATTTTTTCTGTCCGTATCGACAGTTCCATGGATTTGGAACAGCTCACCACTTATCTGGAAGACCGGCTGGAGCCTTCTCTGGCCCGGATCGACGGGGTCTCCAAAATAAACCTGGTTGGTGGGCTCCACAAGGAAGCCCGCATTACCCTGCGTCTCGATGACCTTGCGTCACGAAAGCTTTCGGCCCTGCAGATTTATCAGGCCCTGCAGTACAACAACCGGAACATCCCTGCGGGAAACGCCCAGTTCAGGGAGCGGGAGCTTTCCTTTACCGCCGCAGGATCCCTGGAAACCCTTTCTGACCTGGAAAACCTCACTGTAGGCTACGCTGACAATACACCCATTTATCTCAAGGATGTCGCCACGGTGGCCCTGGTCCAGGAAAGGCAGGAATTCCGCGTCCGTTCCGCCGGCAAAAACTATGTTATGGTGGATATTCTAAAACGAGACGAAGGGAACACGATAAAAATAGTTTCGGAGGCAAAAAAGGTCCTGGAGGAGATCCGCCAGGAGACCAATGGAAACGTAAGCTATCAGGTCATCAGCGACCAGAGCGAAACCACCCAGCGTTCCTTGGAAACGGTCATATCCGCCGCCATAAGCGGGCTGTTGCTTACAATCCTAGTTATACTGCTCGTGCTCCACAACTTCAGGGCTACCCTTATCATCAGTCTTTCTATTCCCCTTTCCATCCTCTTTGCCATTCTGGGCCTCTACGCCACGGGCCGGTCCTTGAACCTGCTTTCCCTGTCGGGCATGACCGTAGCCATCGGTATGATTGTGGACAATTCCATCGTTGTGCTGGAAACGACCTACCGGAAATTCAAACAGAGCGGTGACCGGAATGACGCGGCCCGCCGCGGGGCGGATGAACTGGGGGCGGCGGTACTGGCTTCTACCGTTACAAGCATCTGCGTCTTTGCGCCCCTCCTTTTTCTCAAGGGTATCATCGGTATTATTATGAACGACCTGTCCCTAGCCATCGTGTTCGCCCTGGGAGCCAGTGCCCTCGTAGCGGTTGTGGTGGTCCCCTGGCTTTCTTCGCTCATCCTGGCCGATGAAGACACGCTGAAACGGCCCAAAGTGCTGACCCAAATAGAAAAGGCCATAGACCGGACTTTAGACCGGCTCGAAGGGGGCTACCGGCGTCTCCTTTCCTGGGTCCTATCCCACAAGTTGTTTACCATAGCCCTCTCCCTCTCTCTTTTAGCCGGGTCGCTCCTCTTTATCAATGCCCTTAAAATCAG